>JANMKM010000192.1:0-7526 GCA_031372035.1 Rhodoferax sp.
GATCCAGCGCTCCTGGATCGCATGCGGCGGCACCGGGTTCAGGTTGCAACTGGTCCAGCAGGCGCCTGCGCCCCGGGTCAGCCAGTGCCTTGAAGTCTTAGTTGATGTCCACGTTGCCTTCCGTTGAAATCGGCCCTGTACCCCGCGCCGGGGGTTGAAGACCGGATGCCAATCTCGTGCAGGATATCCACCATGATCACTCCATTCGGCCTGATAACGGAGCGGGCTGTATGCAAGGAATTGCTTGCATGTCTAGTGTCGTGTGTGCGTGGGCTCTGCAGCAGTTCGAAGAGTATGCTGATGCGCAGAATATGAATCCCTCCACTCCCGAACTCTTGATTGACGGCGCGGTAGCGACCCTCACCCTGCGCCGACCCGAGCGCGCCAACAGCCTGACCGCCGACGACCTGGAGTGCATCGCCACACAGCTTGCGCAGGTAAACGCCGATCCCCAAGTCCTGGTGCTGCAACTGCGCTCGACCGGCAAGTATTTCTGCAGCGGCTACGACATCGGCAGCATCGGCGGCGAGCACAAGCTGGACTTCGGGGCCGTGGTGGACGCGCTGGAGGAGGCGCGGCCCGTCACCATCGCCGTCCTGCATGGCGGCGTGTACGGCGGCGCGACCGATCTTGCATTGGCCTGCGACTTCCGCGTCGGCGTGCCCGACACCGACATGTTCATGCCGGCCGCGCGGCTGGGTCTGCATTACTACCAGTCCGGGCTGGAGCGTTACGTGACGCGGCTCGGGCTGGACAACGCCAAGCGGCTCTTCCTCACCGCGCAGAAGATCGGGGCGGCACAGATGCTGCAGATCGGCTACCTGACGCACCTGGCCGCGCACGGGCAGCTCGATGCGGAAGTGGCCGCGCTCACCGGGGCCTGTGCCGGCATGGCGCCCATTGCGCTCACCGGCATGAAGCGCCACCTGAACCGGATCGCCCGCGGCACGCTAGACGCCGCAGCCTTGCAGGCTGACCTGCTACGCGCTTATGCGTCGGCCGACCTGCGCGAAGGCCAGGCCGCCTGGGCGCAGAAGCGCGCACCCAGGTTCACGGGCCAGTAGCGCCATTGACGCGCACGTGATCGACGTCCATTCCTGGGCGCATTCAAGCCAACCCGGACGGCTGTGCCATGGCAGCGGCAAGGCGATCGAAAAGCAAGCGCAACCGCCGTTCGCGGCCGAGTTCATACGGCAATCGGGTCTTCTGATCGCGGGCGGCGTCATTGGCAATGGCAACACGAAATTCGGCGTCGCGGCTGGCGGCTGATCCTTGTGTGCAACTGCATGCCGGCGTACGATGCCCACGCCTATGAAGTGCACGCGTTGTGAGCATGAAAACTTGACTTCGGCAAGGTATTGTCAGGAGTGTGGCGAAGCGCTCGCCATTCATTGCCAGCGCTGTGGCACCACGCTTGCAACAGGAGCCAAGTTCTGCCATGAATGTGGCGCTTCTGCCCGCGGCGAGACCGTTACAGCGGCCGAGCCCGTCGTGGGCGCGGCGGCACATGGGGAGCGGCGCCAGGCGGTGGTGCTGTTTGCCGACATCTCCGGCTACACGGCGCAGTGCGCGCGCAGCGACGCCGAGCAGATCCAGGCCATGCTGGGCCGCTTCTTTGCCTCGATGGACCTGGCCGTCGCCTCCTATGGCGGCAGTGTGATCGACCAGATTGGCGACGCAGTGATGGCGGTCTTTGGTGCGCCTCAGGCGCATGGCAATGATGCCGAACGGGCTGTCCGGTGCGCCCTGGAGATGCACCGGGCCGCGGGTGAATTGCCGGACTGCGATGGTCGGCCGTTGCGCCTGCATATCGGCCTGGCCAGCGGCGAAGTGGTGGCGGCGATCATCGGCACCGGAGTTGTGTCCAAGTACTCGATGACCGGCGACACCGTCAATCTGGCGGCACGGCTGGACGCCTTGGCGGGTGACGGCGAAACGCTGATTTCAGACGAATTGCACAAGGCGGTGGCTCCGATGGTGGAGGCGCAACCCCTGGGTGAGCGCGTGATCAAGGGCTTTGCCCAGCCGCTTGCGGTATGGAAGCTGCTGGGCTTGCGGGAGGCGGTCACCGAGCAGTTCCCCCTGGTGGGTAGGCAGGCCGAGCTGGCGCAAGCAAGTGGCACGCTGGAGGCCGTATTGCGGGTTGGTACGGGTCAGACGGTGTTCGTGCGTGGTGACGCCGGCATTGGAAAGTCCCGGTTCGTGGCGGAGTTGCGTGCGCGGGCTTTGCAAGCGGGTTTTGAGGTTCCGATCGGTCGCGTGCTGGACTTCGGTGTCGGCAAGGGTGAGGACGCCATCTCCACCGTGTTCAGGGCTGTGCTGAAGGTGGACCCGCGGACGGATGAAGATACACGGCGCCTGGCAACGCTGGTGGCCATGGAGAGCGGACTGGTTGCGCCGGAAGAACAGCCCTTCGCCAACGAATGGCTGGGCCTGGCGCAACCGGCGGCGTTGAAGCCGATCTTCGACGCCATGGACAACACCACGCGGGTGCGCCGTGCCGGGGAGACTCTGACCCATGTGCTCGGCCGGGCAGCTTCCAGCCAGGCCTTGATGATCACCATCGAGGACATCCACTGGGCCCAGGCCGACCTGTTCGGCCAGATGGCTGCCATCACCCGTGCGGCCGCCATCGCACCCTTGGTATTGGTGTTGACCTCACGCATTGACGGCGACCCGTTGACCAAAGCTGTCCGCGCCGACCTGCAAGCCTGCCCGCTGCTCACCATTGACCTGGCGCCACTGCGCGCGCAGGACGCGCAGCTCATGGCCCGGGCCATCATGCAGGAGACCAGTGGCTTCACCGCACAGTGCATCGCCCGTGCCGAGGGCAATCCGCTGTTTCTGGAGCAATTGCTTGCGGCGCGACGCCAGCCCGACGCGCCGAGTGTGCCGCCAACGATCCAGAGCCTGGTGCTGGAGCGGGTGGACCACCTGACAGCAATCGACCGCAGCGCGATCCAGGCGGCTGCGGTGCTGGGCAAGCGCTTCACCATGGAGAGTGTGCAGGGCATCGTCGGCGGCACAGCCGTCACCAGCGCCGGCTTGCTGGCGGCCAACCTGATCCGTCCCGATGGCTCGGGCTTCCTGTTTGCACATGCCCTGATCCAGGACGCGGTGTACGCGTCCATGTTGAAGAGCGTTCGACGGCAGCTGCATCGACAGGCGGCAGCCTGGTTTGGCGAGGCCGAGCCGGTGCTGCAGGCGGAGCACCTGGATCGGGCCGAAGACCCGGCCGCGGCGCTGGCCTACCTGAAGGCGGCAACGCATGAGATGGCGCGCTTTCGCTATGAGAGCGCGTTGCAGCTGGCCGAGCGCGGCGCACAGCTGGCGCCAACCACATCTGGCACCGAAGACGCCACAGCGTGTGACCTGGCTCTGCTGCGCGCCGAGGCACTGCGCGAGATCGGCCGCTCGGCAGAGTCCATCGACGGGTTTCGCACAGCCACAGGGCTGGCGCAGACTGAGCTGCAGCGTTGCCGGGCCTGGATGGGCGTGGCAGCGGGCGACCGTGTCATCGGCGCGTTTGACGACGCCATGCATGCGCTGAGCCAGGCCCAGCCCATCGCCGAACGGCTGGATCTGCCCACCGAATCCTCCAAGATCCACTACCTGCGCGGCAACCTGCTGTTTGCGCAGGGCAAGGCGGCGCAATGCCCTGCGCAGCACCAGCTGGCGCTGGAGCATGCGGTGCGCGATGGCAATGTCGAGTGCGAGGCCCAGGCCCTTAGTGGCCTGGGCGACGCGCAATATGCGCTGGGCCGGATGCACAGTGCCTTGAACTATTTTCAGCGCTGCGTGGCCTTGTGCGCGGGGCGCGCCTGGGTCCGGATCGAGGGGCCCAACCGCTGCATGACCGGGCACTGCCTGTGGTACATGAACCGGCTGGCTGAAGGCGTGGAGGAGGTACGGCGGGCCTGGGCCGAGGCGAAGAAGTACGGTGGCAAGCCGGTACAGGTGTTTGCCCTGGCCAGCATCGCACAGCTGCTCACCGAGTCTGGCCAGGCTGTGGAGGCGGACCGCGCGTGCCTGGAGGGCCTCGCCCTGGCGCGTGCCGCAGGGTCGCGGCGCTATGAATCGACGGTGCTGCTGTGGCTGGGTGATGTGTGTTTGCAGCAAGGGCGGCGTGATGAAGCCCGGCAGCATCTGGAGCGTGCTCTGGAATTGGCGCATGAGACCGGCATTGGCTTCATTGGCGCAGCGCTGTATGGGCGACTGGCCCGGGTTGCCAATGACCCGGAGCAGCGCGCGCTGGCGCTGGGCGAAGGCGCAAAATTGTTGCAAGGGCCATGCCTGTCACATTGCCACCTCTGGTTCTACAGGGATGCAATCGAGGCCAGCATTGGGGCGTCGGAATGGGATGCCGGTTCCAGGCTCGCAGAAGCGCTGGAGGTTTTCGTGCGGCCCGAGCCCCTGCCATGGGCTTCGCTGTTGGTTGGCAGGTTCCGGGCGTTGCGGGACCTGGCGTGCAGCCAGGGCAGTGATCCACCGGTGGCGCGCCTGTTGCAGGTACGGGAACAGGTTGTTGCGGCAGGGTTGGCGTGGGCGCTGGCTGCCATTGATGCAGCACTGGCTGAGAATGCCCGCCCGCCACATCGCCCTATGCTGCATGACATTTTGCCGCCCTTGCGCGGCACAGGAGGCTGACATGCGCGCTGTCATCTGCGAGTCATTCAACGGCCCGAACGGCCTGCGGCTGGGTGACATGCCCGCGCTGCAGCCTGGCCCGCGGCAGCTTCTGGTCGAAGTGCACGCAGCCTCCGTCAGTTTCATGGACTGCCTGCTGGTGGAAGGCAAATACCAGCTGCGGCCGCCGTTTCCGTTTGTGCCCGGCACCGACGCAGCCGGCGTGGTGCTGGCTACAGGCCCGGGGGTCAGCCGCTTCCAGCCGGGTGACCGCGTGGCCTGTGGTGGCTGGTACGGCGCCTATGCCGAGCAGCTGGTGGGGGCCGAAGACTGGGCCGTGCAGCTGCCGCGGGAGGTGGACTTTTTCACCGGCTCCACGGTGCGCCATTGCTACGGCACGGCCTATTACGGCCTGGTGGTCTGCGCCAGGCTGCAGCCGGGCGAGACCGTGTTTGTCACCGGCGCAGCCGGTGGCGTGGGCCTGGCCGTGGTGGACCTGGCCCGGCACCTGGGTGCCCGGGTGATTGCCGGCGTGGGCAGCGCCGACAAGGCAAAGCTGGTGCGCCGGTACGGCGCTGCCGAGGTGATCGACTACAACCACGAGGACCTGCGCCAACGCATCAAGGCCGCCACCGACGGCAAGGGTGTTGATGTCTTCTTCGACAACCTGGGTGGCGAGGTGTTCACCAACATGACCCGCCTGATGAACTGGGGCGGCCGCATGCTGCCCATCGGCTTTACCAGCGGCGCCATTCCCAGCGTGCCGATGAACCTGCTGCTGCTGAAGAACTACTCCATCGTCGGCGCGTTTTGGGGCGCCTGGGCCGAGCGCTTTCCCCAGGAGAGCGTGGCCGCCGATGCCCAGGTGATCGCCTGGGTGGCGCAAGGCAAGCTCAAACCCCATGTGGACCGCGTGCTGCCGCTGGAGCAGTTCCAGCAGGCGATGGACCTGGTGCGTGAGCGCAAGGCGCAGGGCAGGGTGGTGCTGAAAGTGCGCTAGCGCGGTTTGATCACGATTTCGTCGAGCACTGCGCGGCGCGACTCGGCCCCCATGCCGTGCAATGCGCGCAATCTCAGCGCAGCACCTTGCTGGCCTCGGCCTGGCGGATGAGCGCTTCGGCATCGGGCTGCAGCAGGAAGCCGGCAGCCAGCGCGCGCTCGCTCGCCTTGCGTACCGCTGCCACATAACCTTCGTGGCTGCCGTAGCGTTCTTCGAGCGAGAGCCGCGGGTCGCCGGTGGCTTTGCGCTCAGTGCCCGAGCGCGCGAACGGGATCATGCCGCCCACGTAGTTGCAGATCTGGCCCTGGTGGAAGGGGCGGGCGCCACCGGCCGTGATGTTCCAGCCGAGGTAGGTGCCCAGCGGCGCGTCGAGCAGCACCACCGGCACGCCGCCCAGTTCGTTGCCGTCGGCGTTGACCTTGGGCGCGTACATCGGCAGCACCTGGCGGATTGGCGGTGGTGCGTTGCCGGCCACACCCGAGCCGTCGGTCGGGTTGAAGTCCGGACCCCATGCGTAGTCGAGCACCGGCATGATGAAGTCGGGCTCGGGCACGGTGGGCCGCAGTTGCGGCAGGGTCGGGAAGCCCAATGCCGCCTTGTGCGCCGGCACCAGGGCGCCATCGGCCAGGCGCGGCCACTGGCTTGGCGGTGGCGGCGTGCCGCGCATCACCCAGTTGCGCAAGTGCACGCGCAGCGCGTTCACTGTCTCCGTGTGCGGCATCGGGTTTGCCGGCAGGAGTGCCGTGCCATAGTTATTGCCCGGGCAACTGGGCCCGGTGGCCGGCAGCCCGATGCCCGGCAGGCTGCTGTCGAACCCACCGCCGCCGCCGCCGTGGCTGGAGCCGGCGATGTAGTAGCGGCGCACGTTGGCCGGCAGCGGCAGGTCGGCCCGGGCATCGGTGCCGATCCATTCGGGTGTCAGCTTCAGCGCCCACACCTCGGCCGCGCCGAAGTGTTCGATGATCTTCGGGCAGGTCCGGCTGGCGCTGCAACGGTCGAGCAGGCCCGCGCTGGGGCCGCCGCGCACCGGGTCGGGATGCGGCAACCACCATTGCGGTCCTTCGCTGCCGGCCTGGTACAGCTCAAGCACGCCATCGGGTTGGGCCCAGCGGAAGTTGAGCGCGATGCGCCGGCCCGCGATGATCGGCCACAAGCCGTCGTGCACCTGTTTGCCCATCTCGTCCTGGTTGAAACCCAGGTGCAGCCAGCCGCGCAGGAAGTTGCCCGACTGCGAGACGCCGCGCGCAATGCTGTGCGTCACCAGTCCGGCTACCGGGTTGGGCGTGCCCGTGTCGTCTGCCCGGGCGGTCTTGAAGAACATGCCGAGGTCGCGCCACGCGGCGAAGCCGATGCCCAGCACGTAGGCTTCCTCGGAGCGGTAGACCACCTGATAGAGCTTGCCTGCGTCGAAGCCATTCTTCAGGCAGATCTGGTTTGGGCTGGGGGTGCCAGGGAAGGGGTTGTTGGCATCGCAGATGGCCCAGGCCCAGTCCGTGGCCGCAATCACCGTCTCGCCGATGACCTCGCCGCGCGTGGACTCGGCCACGCGCGAGACCAGTCGCGCTTGCCGCGTGTCCAGACTCGCCGGCTTGTAGGGCACCGGATTGGTCTGCACGATAAGGGGCTGCGAGCCAGGGCCGCTGCGGTTGACGATGCGGCCGAAGACCTCACCGGTGACGGCCGAGCCATCCGCGTTGCGGGCGATCGGCAGCTTGAGAAAGTGCGGCCGGTCGACGGCGGCACTGGCGCGCACCGCGGTGGCGCCGGCGTTGTCGCCCTGCCAGGCGCTGGTGAGGTCGATGTCGCCGTTGGCGCGTTCGGCCGGCACGTTGGGCCGGCGCAAGCCGCGGTTCGGCACCTCGTGCCACATCATGCCGCTGGCACGCGCCGGGTCCCGGGG
>JANMKM010000197.1:0-3086 GCA_031372035.1 Rhodoferax sp.
CGCAGGCTGCCCAGACGCCCAACCGCACAGGGCGCTTCAGTCCGTGGCGGTCGGCAAAGCGGCCGGCTGGCAAGGCCAGAAACACCTGGGTCAGGGCAAACAGGGCCAGCAGCACGCCAACGGCAAAGGGACTGTAGCCCTGACGCAGGGCCAGCAAGGGCGCCGCCATGCGCATGCCGGCCATGCAGCCATGCAAACAAATGTGGCCCGTGATCAGCCGAAACAGCGGCCGGTTCAAGGCTTGCTGTCCCCGGCCCCCTCGACCAACGCAGCGGGCAAGACCTTGCCGGGCTTGACGCCCAGTTCGCGCAGCATTTCGGCCTGGCGGATCACGTTGCCACGGTTGCGGGCAAGCTTGTTGAAGGCATCGGTGTAGGCATCCTGCGCTTGCACCAGATTCTTGCCGACGCGCTCAAGGTCCGTAACGAACCCGCTCAAACGGTCATACAGTTCAGCGCCTCGCCTGGCAATTTCCTGGGCATTGCGGCTCTGAGCCTCCTGACGCCACAGGTGGGCCACAGTGCGCACCACGAACAGCAGGGTCGAGGGGCTGACCAGCAATACGTTCCTGTTCCAGGCGTCCATGAAGATGTCATTGTCGGCCTGAATCGCCAGCATGAAGGCCGGCTCCACCGGCACGAACATCAGCACAAAGTCCGGTGATTCAACGCCGTACAGCACCTGGTAATTGCGCTCTGCAAGACTCTTTATGTGAGCCCGTACGCTGTCCAGGTGGCGGCGCTGGGCCGCGTTGCGCCGCACTTCGTCAGCCGCATTCGCAAATTCCTCGTACGCCAGCAGAGACACTTTGGCATCCACGACCAGATGCCGGCTCTCGGGCAGATGAATCACCACGTCAGGCTGGGCCCGGCTACCGTCCTCACGGGTGTGGCTGTCCTGCACCTCGTACTCGTGACCCTTGCGCAGGCCGCTGGCCTCCAGCACCCGTTCCAGGATCAGCTCGCCCCAGTTGCCCTGGGTCTTGGCCGAACCCTTGAGCGCATGGGTCAGATTGCGGGCGTCGTCGCTGAGAGTGCGGTTCAATCCCATGAGCTGAGCCACTTGTTCCGACAAGGCCGAGCGCTGCTTGCCCTCGGTGTCATAGAACAATTCCACCTTGCCCTGAAACTCCTGCAACCGTAGCTTGAGGGGGTCGAGCAACTGACCCAGGCTGCTCTGGTTCTGTTCGGCAAAACGCTTGCTCTTTTCCTCCAGGATGTCGCTCGCCAGGCTCTTGAACTGGTTGGTCAGGGCTTCGCGCGCCTCTTGCAGCAGGGCCAGCTTTTCCTGTGACTGCACTCGCTCGGCATCGAGCCTGGTCCGGGCCTCGGCCAGCTGTTGGCGGGCAGCGGCCAGTTCCAGCCGCATCGGCTCCAACTGGCCAGCCTGTGCACGGACCGCCATCGCCTCCGCTTCCAGCATGGCGCAACGCGCCCGGGCCTGGCTCAACTGCTCGTGCCGCTGTTCTGCGTCGGCCCGGGCCTGCTCCAGTTCAACAGCCATGCCACCACGTTCGGTCTCCATAGCGCGACTGCGCTCGCGCAGCGTAGCTACTTCCAACCGGGCCTGTTCACTGGTGGTACGCAACAGTTCGAGTTCACCGCGCTGACGCTGTGAGAGCCACCAGACTGCGCTGATGTTCAAGGCCCCCAGGACCAGCAACAACCACAGCAAAGTATTACTCACAACACGTGTTCCATAGCCCGATTGTTGTGCAAAACCGATTGCGCTGGCTGTTGAGCGTCACTTCTATACTGCCACCATCATGTGCACAACTGCCCTCCCGTGCGATCTGGCGCATGCCCCTGCACTGGACTTTGTACGCCAGCATGGCGTGGTACTGCTGGCGGCGCGTGGCCCGGTGCCGCGACTGGTGGACGTGCTCGCCGGCGAGCCGGTCAGGGGCAGTTGGTGGGCGCATCCGCGCAGTCACCAGATCTTTACCCAGCTGCAGGAAGTGTGCGGCGCGCCCGAGGTGCTGGTGTGCCGGCTGGTCAACGCCAAGGTCACACTGCTGCACCAGCGTCTGTGGCCGGCGTTGGTGCGGGTTGCAGACCGCTTTCCCCTGAACCAGTTGACCCAGGTGCAGCAGGAGCACAGCGCCGGCGGCAAGCACGTAAACCACGAACTGCCCTATCCGCTGTGGGTACCAGCCCAGGCCTTGGCCCTGGCGCAGCAATTGACACCTCAGCAGGCCGCGGCGCTACTTGGCCCGTGGATCCCGAAAGCCAGCGATCGTCACACATGAAATTGAGACTGAGCGACCGCCCAAAACCTGCGACCAGAGGCACCGGTGCACTGGGTAAGTGGCTGGCGTGAAAACACCCACCGTCACCCGTCACTGCCGCAGCACCTGTGGATTGATCGGCGTCAGCGCCTCGCCGCTGACAAGGAAGGAGATCAGATTGTCGGCCGCCAGATTGGCCATGGCCAACCGGGTCGCCAAGGTGGCACTGGCAATATGCGGTGTCAGGACAACATTGGGTATCCGCAGCAGTTCTGGATGCACCCGCGGCTCACCTTCAAACACGTCCAGACCGGCAGCGCCAATACGCCGCTCCCGCAATGCAGCTGCCAGAGCGGCATCGTCCACAATGCCGCCCCGGGCGATATTGACCAAGGTGGCGGTCGGTTTCATGAGAGACAGTTCGGCCGCACCTATGGTGTGGTGCGCTGCCGGCGAATAGGGCAAGACCAACACCACGTGATCGGCCTGTGCCAGCAATTCAGCCTTGCTGACGTATCTGGCTCGACACTGGTCTTCCAGCTGAGCCGACAGGCGCGAGCGGTTGTGATAAAGGACCTGCATGCCAAACCCGTGTGCACCGCGCCGGGCAATGCCCTGCCCAATGCGGCCCATACCGATGATGCCCAACGTGCTGTTGTGGATTTCGGCACCGGCAAACAAGTCATAGCTCCAGCGGGTCCATGCGCCTGAGCGCAGGAAGTGTTCGCTCTCGGCAATGCGGCGGGCCGTTGCCATCAGCAATGCGAAGCCGAAATCCGCCGTAGTCTCGGTCAGCACATCCGGTGCATTGGTACCCAGTACCCCGGTCGCATTCATGGCATCCACGTCGAAATTGTTG
>JANMKM010000213.1:0-5066 GCA_031372035.1 Rhodoferax sp.
GTCGGCGGTTTTGGCCGCGAGGAGCTGTTTCCCCACTCCGACGTCGATGTGGTGCTGCTGCTGCCCGATGGCCACGACCCGGCCACGGATGAGGTGCTCAAGGGCCGGATCGAATCCTTCATCGGCGGCTGCTGGGATGCGGGCCTGGAGATCGGCTCCAGCGTGCGCAACCTCGCCCAGTGCCTGGCGGAAGCGCAAAAGGACGTGACGGTGCAGACCTCGCTGCTGGAGTCGCGCCTTATCGTCGGCAACGCCGATCTGTTCGCTGGATTCCGGCGCGCTTTCATGGCTGCCTTGGACCCGAGGGCCTTCTTTGTTGCCAAGACCCTGGAACTGCGCCAGCGCCACAACAAGTTCGAGAACACGCCTTATGCGCTGGAGCCCAATTGCAAGGAGTCACCCGGCGGCCTGCGCGATCTGCAGGTGATCCTGTGGGTGTCGAAGGCCGCGGGCTTTGGCGCCAACTGGGATGCGCTGGCGCGCAACGGCCTGGCCACGCCCTTCGAGGTGCGCCAGATCAAGCGCAACGAGGCGCTGTTGCACCTGATCCGCTCGCGCCTGCACCTGATCGCCAAACGGCGCGAAGACCGGCTCGTTTTCGACATGCAGACCGCCATCGCCACGTCATTCGGCTACATGACCCCCACGCTCGGCGCTGACGCGTCCTCGCTGCCCCCCGGGGGGGCTGTTTCGCCTAGGGGCGGCCCGGCGGCGAGCATGACCCCCACGCTCGGCGCTGACGCGTCCTCGCTGCCCCCCCAGGGGGCTGTTTCGCCTGGGGGCGGCCCGGCGGCGAAACGGTTTGCATCCGCATATGTCGCTGACGCAAGAATGGCCCCCGTCCGGGCCAGCGAGGCGCTGATGAAGCGCTACTACTGGGCGGCCAAGGCGGTGAGCCAGCTCAACCAGATCCTGCTGCTCAACATCGAGGAACGGCTGAGCCCGAGCACGCACGAACCGCGCCGAATCAATCCGCGCTTCTTTGACAAGGCCGGCATGATCGAGGTTGCCAGCGACGACCTGTACCAGCGCGAGCCGCATGCGATCCTGGAGACCTTTCTGCTCTATCAGACCACGGTCGGTGTCAAGGGCCTGTCAGCGCGCACGCTGCGTGCCCTGTACAACGCCCGCGGCGTGATGGACGGCAGCTTCCGCCACGACCCGGTGAACCGCGCCACCTTCCGGGAAATGCTGATGCAGCACGACGGCATCACGCATGCGATGCGGCTGATGAACCAGACCTCGGTGCTGGGCCGCTACCTGTGGGTGTTCCGGCGCATCGTCGGCCAGATGCAGCACGACCTGTTCCATGTCTACACCGTTGACCAGCACATCCTGATGGTGCTGCGCAATGTGCGTCGCTTCTTCATTGCCGAGCATGCCCACGAGTACCCGTTCTGCTCGCAGCTGGCGGCCGGCTGGGACAAGCCCTGGATCCTGTACCTCGCCGCCATCTTCCATGACATCGCCAAGGGCCGCGGCGGCGACCACTCGGAGCTTGGCGCGCGCGAAGTCCGGCTGTTCTGCCGGGCCCACGCGATCGAACGTGAGGATGCCCGCTTCATCGAATTCCTGGTGGAAGAGCACCTGACGATGAGCCGTATTGCACAGAAGTCCGACCTGAGCGACCCGGCTGTGATCCAGGCCTTTGCCACCCGGGTTGGCAACGAGCGGCGGCTGACTGCGTTGTACCTCCTGACCGTGGCCGACATCCGCGGCACCAGCCCCAAGGTCTGGAACGCCTGGAAGGGCAAGCTGCTGGAGGACCTGTACCGCTACACGTTGCGGGTGCTGGGTGGCAGGGCCCCCGATCCGGACGCAGAGGTCGAAGCCCGCAAACGCGAGGCACTGGTCATGGTGGCGTTGTACGCCATGCCGTTCGAAGCCCACAAGGGCTTGTGGGACACGCTGGATCTGGGCTATTTCATGCGCCACGACGCGGTTGACATCGCCTGGCACACCAAGCAGCTGTCACGCCATGTGGGTTCCGAGCGGGCCATCGTGCGGGCCCGGCGCTCACCGGTGGGCGAAGGCCTGCAAGTGCTGGTCTACACCCGCGACCAAAGCGACCTGTTCGCCCGCATCTGCGGCTACTTCGACCAGCATGGCTTCAGTATCCAGGACGCGCGCATCCACACTGCCAACAACGGCTATGCCCTGGACACCTTCCAGATCGTGACCTCGGCCGCGCCGGACGAGTACCGGGAAATCACCAGCATGCTGGAAAACGACCTGGCGCTGGCCATCGCCGATGCAGGCCCGCTGCCCGCACCCAGCCGGGGCCGGGTATCACGCCGGGTCAAGAGTTTTCCGATTGCGCCCCGGGTTACGCTGCGGCCGGACGAAAAAGCCCAACGCTGGCTGCTCAATATCTCCGCCAGCGACCGCGTCGGCCTGCTCTACAGCGTGGCGCGGATCCTGGCCAAGCACCGCATCAACCTGCAACTGGCCAAAGTGGCGACGCTGGGCGAACGGGTGGACGACACCTTTCTGGTGGACGGTGCCGAACTGCAACAGAACCGGGCCCAGATCGAAATCGAGACCGAATTGCTGGAAGCGCTGGGTACCGGAAGCTGACCGACCATACTCCACGGAACCGCAGATACCCGAAGATACAATCGTTTTGCACAACACCGACCCTCAAGGAGTAAGTCATGACCGGTTCCCGTTTGCTCTCGCTGCCGTTGGCGGTGCTTGTCCTGTGTACCGGTGCCAGCGCGCTGGCCCAGGCCCCGTCCGCGGCTTCGGCGAAACCGCAAACTGCCGCGTCCCAGCCGGCAAAGGCACCAGCCTCCGCGGCAGCGCCGGCAGCCGCAGCCGCCACCGGACGCTTCACGGTGTCAGCCGACGGCCAGGAGGTGCTGGACACCAAGACCAACCTGGCCTGGCGCCGTTGCGCTGAAGGCATGCAATGGGATGGCAAGATATGCAAGGGCAAACCCATCAAGCTCAAGTTTGTCGGCGCCAAGGACCAGGCCGCCAACGCTGCCAAGGCCAGTGGCAAGGGCTGGCGGGTGCCGACCAAGGATGAATTGCTGGGCATCATCGTCAAGCAGAAGAAGAAACCCATGGTCGATGGGGCGGCATTCCCCAATACGCCATCCACCCCCTTCTGGTCGCTGCGCGAAGGCTTCAACGACAACCTGAATTCCTGGGCCGTGAATTTCGGCAATGGCCACGTCTATGGCAATTCAGGATTGGGGAAACTGCACCTGCGGCTGGTGCGCAGCAACAGCTGATCGGCCGCCTGCGGCAGCGGCGGCGCACTGTCTGAACCAGCCATGCACCGTCCCGGTTCCCCTGCATCTGTCACGCTGCGGCTTGTCCACGCCACCCCATGACCGACCCGAACGCGACCCAATCCTTCGGTACAACGGCCGCGGTGAAGCCGCTGGGCGGTACCGGACCTGAGGCGGTGGACATCGATTTGGACCTGCCCGTTCTGGTGCAGGCTGCTGCATCGCCGGCGCTAGCGCCAGTTGTCCCAGCGGCTGCGACAGCAATACTGTCTGTCGCAGCGCAACCTGCCCCTGCGGCGCCAGCGGCAACCAAGCCCGACTGGACGGACCGGCTGGGCAAGATCATCAACCGGCTCACGCGTTTCTGGGGTGTGCTCGGTGCCATGGCGGGTGTGGGCGCCGTGCTCAGCGGCATGCTGGGCTATTGGACGATCTACCACACCGTGATCTCGGGTCCCACCGCCACTTCTGCGCCGGGTCCCCGGATGGCAGCGCCTGCGCTGTCGATCGTGGTGCTGCCCTTTGCCAACCAGACCGGCGATCCGCAAAAGGGCTACATTGCCGATGCCCTGACCACCAGCATCAGTGCCGACCTGTCGCGCATCCGCGAAGCCTTCGTGATCCCCGCGGCCACAGCCTTCATTTACCGGGATAAGCCGGTGTCGGTCCAGGAGGTTGGGCGCGATGTCGGCGTGCGCTTCGTCCTCAATGGCAGTGTGCTCAGCAGCGGCGAGCAGGTGCGGATCAATGCGCAGCTGTCGGACGCCCAGTCCGGAGCCCAGCTCTGGAGTGAAACCTTTGACGGGGCCCTGGGGAATCTGTTTGCGCTGCAGGACCAGGTAACCAACCGGATCGGCAACAGCATCGGGCGCGAGATGGTGATCGTGGCGGCGCGCGAGAGCGAGACCCGCAAGAGCAGCCCCAAGGCCACTGACCTGATGCTGCGGGCGGCGGCCTTGCGCCTGAAGCCGCAGTCCTTGAAGAACTGGCAACAGATCGAGGAGCTGTATCGCCAGGTGCTGGCGCTGGAGCCGAACAACCCGCGCGCGCCGTGGGTGCCCTGGCCAATGTGGTGACGATCCAGGCCGCCAACTTTGCATCGCTCATGAACGAGCAGGAGCGGGAGAAGAAGTACGCCCAGGGACGTGAGCTGGTGATCAGGGCCAAGGAACTGGACCCGGATGATCCCAGCATCTATGTCGCCATGGGGCTGTATGCCGCCGCCCACAACGACATGGCAGGCTGGCGCCGCGCCGCCGAGGCCCGGCTGGCGCTGGACCCGAAGAACCCCAGCGCCTACAACAACATGGCCATGGCCGAGCTCGATGCCGGCGCGCCCCAGCGCGCGGTCGAATTGCTGACCCAGGCCATCGCGCTGGACCCACGCCATCCGGCCGATATGGTGCTGGTGAACATGGGTGCTGCCCATTTCATGCTGGGCGACGACGCCGCAGCCGTGGACTGGAGCCTCAAGGCTGCGGCCAGTGCGCCCGCGCTGCCCCTGCCCTATGTCTACCTGGCGCTGGCCTACACCCAGATGGGTGACGAGACCCGGGCCCAGACTGCACTGGCGGCGCTGCACCAGGTGGACCCCCAATTCAGCGCGGACAACCTGGGGCCACCCCAGGCACTGAGCCCGCCAGCCTACCGCGAATTCTGGGAGAAGCGGCTAATGCCAGCGGCCAGCAAACTGGGCCTGGCCCCGGCCCGATGACCGAGGACACCCCGCCAGCGCCCTCCAGTGGCATCCTGGCCAGGCTCAAGCGCCTGCAGCGCGTTATTGTTCCGATAGCCGGCGTGGGCGCCTTGCTCAGCGGCCTGTCAGGC
>JANMKM010000237.1:0-10258 GCA_031372035.1 Rhodoferax sp.
TGTAGAACTTCACCTTGTCCTGCTGCTGCAGCGTGATGTAGTCGGCCGAGTAGCGCTCGATCGCCTTCCACGACATGTCCGCGGACCCGGCCTCCACCGCGGTGGCGATGATCGCCTTCAGCTTGGCCGGCAGCGCGTCGAACTTCGTCTTGTTGAAGCTGATCTCGAACGTCTCGGCGCTCTGATGATAGCTCTGCAGCATGCAAACCTTCGAAACGTCGGGGAAGCCGAGGATCCGGTCGGACGTGGCGTTATTGAATTCGGCACCGTCGAGCAGGCCGCGGTCCATGGCCGGCACGATCTCGCCGCCCGGCAGCGCGTTGACCGCGGCGCCCATGGCGGTGAAAAGGTCGATCGCCAGTCCGTTGGTGCGGAACTTCAGGCCCTTGAAATCCTCGGTCTTGGTGATCGGCTTCTTGAACCAGCCCAGCGGTTGCGTCGCCATCGGGCCGTACAGGAACGACTCCACGTTGCCGCCGATCGACGCGTACAGCTTGGCCAGCAGTTCCTTGCCGCCGCCGTACTTGTGCCAGGACAACAGCATGTTGGCGTCCATGCCGAAGGCCGGGCCGGAATTCCACAACGCCAGGGCGTTCTGCTTGCCGTAGTGGTAGCCCAGTACGCCGTGGCCGCCGTCGAGCGTGCCCTTGGACACGGCGTCCAGCAGCCCGAATGCCGGCACCACCGCTCCTGCCGGCAGCACCTCGATCTTCATGTCGCCGCCGGTCATGTCGTTCACCTTCTTGGCATAGTCCAACGCGTACTCGTGGAAGATGTCCTTCGAAGGCCACGTGCTCTGCCAGCGCATCGAGATCGGTCCAGCCTGGGCGCTGGCAATCATGGGCGCCGTCATGGCGCCCGCGGCAATGGCAGCACCCTTGAGCAGGTTGCGGCGGCGGGGGGACTTGTTGTCGGCCATGGGGGAGTCTCCTGTTGTTGCTGTGGGAATCCGCCATCTTTGTCCCGCACCCCGCAATATGAAACAGGGTTTTCACGGAGAGCGCCATGAAATCTGGGGCTATCCTTCGCAAAACAGTTTTTACCCAGGAGACACCATGGAACGACGCAATTTCATCAACAGCGCGGCACTGATGACCAGTGGCGCCATCGTCGGCTGTGCCGTACCGAGCGGGGCCCAGATGGCGGCATCGGCCAGCCCGAAGACCCCGTTTGCGGTGCCGGCCACCTATATCCCGGTGGTGGGCGAGGAGACACAGTTCCCGGTGCGCCGGATCTACTGCATCGGCCGCAACTACGCGGCCCACGCGCGGGAAATGGGCTCCGACCCGACGCGCGAACCGCCCTTCTTTTTCCAGAAACCCACCGACGCGATCCAGCTTGTGCCAGCCGGCACGGTGGCCGACCATCCGTATCCGACGCTGACCAAGAACTACCACTACGAAGCCGAACTGGTGGCGGCTCTGGGCCGGGGTGGGCGCAACATACCGGTGGCGCAGGCACTGGACCTGGTGTACGGCTACACCCTGGGCCTGGACATGACACGGCGCGATCTGCAGCGCGCCATGGGCGACGAGAAGAAGCCGTGGGAGATCGGCAAGAGCTTTGACCGCTCAGCGCCGATCGGCGCCATCCACAAGGTGGCCCGGACCGGTCATTTCACGCAGGGCGCGATCTGGCTCAAGGTCAATGGCAGCACCAAGCAGAACGCCAACCTGAACCAGATGATCTGGTCGGTGGCAGAGCAGATCAGCAAGCTGTCGGAGGCTTTTGAGCTGTTCCCCGGCGACATCATCTATTCCGGCACGCCGGAGAACGTGGGGCCGGTGGTGCGCGGCGATGTGATCGAGATGCACATCGACGGCCTGCCCAACCTCAGCGTGAAAATCGTGTAGCGAACAACATGCCCAGGCACATGGTGCCGACGAAGATCACGGCGTCGGTGCTGCCGGTCAGCAGCGATGCCACGGCGGCGCCCGGGTCGTAGCCGGCCATGCCCCAACCGATGCCGAACAAGGTGGCACCCACCACCAGCTTGAAGTCGATGCTGGTGCGGATCGGCAGCACGAAGCGGCTGGCCAGCCAGGGCTTGCGCCCGGGACGCACCGTGATCCAGTAGGCCAGCAGCATGGTCAGCATGGCGCACAGCAGCACCACGCCGACCCGGGCGTTCCAGCGCCCCGGAAAGCTGCCCTGGGTGATGGTGGAGATGTTGAGGAAGGCGATCACCCGTTTCGGTTGGGTCATGCCGCCATAGACCAGGCCACCGGCCAGTGCCAGGCCTGCCACGAAGGCCAGCAACAGGCCCCATCGGGCCATCTTGCTGGCCGGTTCGCTGGCCGCCGGCGCCACCGCGCCAAACTCGCTGCTGTGGCCGGTCTTGAGCGTGTAGGGGGTGTCTTCGGTCTCCATCGGTTCGGCTTTCACAGGCGCATGCTGGCAGTCACCAGCGCGGTGGCAACGCCCGTGGCCAGAAAGGTCATGACAGCGATCAACGAGCGGCCCGAGCGCCGGCCCAGCCCGCTGATGGCGTGCCCGGTGGTGTCGCCCGAACCCAGCACGCTGCCAAAACCAACCAGCAGACCGGCAGGGATCATCAGCGCTGGCGACTGCAGCGATGACACCTTGACGTTCAGGATCAGGTGAAACACGCCACCGCCGACGATCAGGCCGGCCATGAAAGCGATGCGCCAGGCGTTGGAGGCCGACTGGCGGCCGATCAGGGCGCCCATGATGCCGCTGACGCCGGCCACCCGGCCCAGGCCGAACAGCAGCAGCCAGCTGGCCAGGCCGATGATGATCCCGCCCATGATCGATGTGTAGTAATTGGACATGCAAACTCCTTCCCAGCGCCTAAACTTCAAACGATGAGCCCGTGCTGACCGCAGCACGCTATACACCTAGCATACCGCCAGTTACAACCCGGGCGCCAAACTGCGAGCAATCCCGCCATGAAACCGCTTCAGCTCTTCGATCCTGCTTCCTCCACCTACTCCTATGTGCTGTTCGACGAAGCCAGCCGCGACGCGCTGATCATCGACCCGGTCGAAGAGCAGCTGGAGCGGGATCTGGCGGCACTGCGCCAGTACGGTCTGAAGCTGCTGTGGACGGTGGAAACCCATGCCCACGCCGACCACATCACCAGTGCCGCGCTGCTGGCCGAGCACGCCGGCGCGCGCACGGCCGCACCCCAGGGCTGCGGCATCAGCACGGCGGCGGTGCAGTTGCAGGATGGCGACGTACTGACCTTCGGTGCCCAGGAACTGCGCGCCATCCACACCCCCGGCCATACCGCCGGCAGCATGAGCTACCTCTGGCGCAGCGGCAGCGCCAGCCATGTTTTCACCGGCGACACCCTGTTGATCAATGGCTGTGGCCGCACCGACTTCCAGTCCGGCAGCGCCGCCGACCTGTACCGCAGCATCACCACGCTGCTGTTTGCCCTGCCGGACGACACCCTGGTCTGGCCCGGCCACGACTACCAGGGCCGCAGCCATACCACCATCGGCAGCGAGAAGAGCAGCAACGCCCGGGTTGCCGGGCGTACCCTGGCGGAGTTCGTGGCGCTGATGGACGCCCTGAACCTGCCGCCACCGAAACGCATCAACGAAGCCGTGCCGGCAAATCTCAGTTCCGGGCTGCGCCACGATGCCGGCGGCGCCCCGGGCGCGCTGGCGGCACTGGGTGCGGTCCGGCGCCCAGCGGCTGGCTACGCTGGCGATGTCAGCCCCGAGCTGGCGCTGCAATGGTGGCAGGCGGGCGAGGCCGTGCTGGTGGATGTGCGCACCGACGCCGAGCGCGAATGGGTGGGCTTCATTCCCGGGGCGGTGCCGCTGGCCTGGAAGCAATGGCCAGGCATGGCGCTCAACGCCGGCTTCGACGCCGGCATTGCAGCCGCCGTCCCGGCCGGCAAGAAAGCGCTGCTGCTGTGCCGCAGCGGTGTGCGTTCGATCGCCGCTGCCCGGCGTGCCACAGAGCTGGGGCTGGAGGCCTACAACATCCTGGAGGGGTTTGAAGGCGACCCGGATGAAAACGCCCAGCGCGGCCGGCGCGGCGGCTGGCGGGCCCGCGGACTGCCCTGGCGCCAGGGCTGAGTTGCGCGCAACGGCTTCAGACCTTGCGGTCTTGCGCTTATAGTGCACGGGCCAGCTTCACCGATAGGCCCACCATGACCTTTGCCGCCACCGATCTTGCCGATTGCAGCGCCGCCGAACTGCAGCAGCTGTTTCGCACCAAGCAGGCCTCCCCGGTGGAAGCCGTCAGTGCGGCCTTCGCCCGCATCGACAAGCTCGACCTGCGCCTGAACGCCTTCTGCCACCTGGACCCGCAAGCCGCAGCGCATGACGCCACCCAGAGCCGCAGCCGCTGGATGCGCGGTGAGCCGCTGAGCCCGCTGGACGGTGTGCCCACCTGCGTCAAGGACCTGATCCTGACCCGCGGCATGCCGACGCTGCGCGGCAGCTACACCGTGGACGCCACCCAGCCCTGGGATGTGGACGCGCCATCGACCGCGCGGCTGCGCGAAGCTGGCGCCGTGATCCTGGGCAAGACCACCACACCCGAGTTCGGCTGCAAGGGCGAGACCAATTCGCCGCGCAGCGGCATCTCGCGCAACCCCTGGGACACCGACAAGACGCCGGGTGGCTCCTCCGGCGGCACAGCGGCGGCTGTGGCCAGCGGCATGTGCCCGATCGGCCTGGGCACCGATGGTGCCGGTTCGATCCGCATCCCCGGGGCCTTCTGCGGCACCTTCGGCCTCAAACCCAGTTTTGGCCGGGTGCCGGCCTATCCGCTCTCGCCCATGGGCACGGTGGCGCACATCGGGCCGCACAGCATGAGCGTGCGCGACGCCGCCGTGATGATGAACCTGCTCAAGCGTCCGGACGCGCGCGACTGGACCTCCCTGCCCTACGACCCAACGGACTACACCGTCGGCCTGGAAGACGGCATCCGCGGCCTGAAGATCGCCTACTCGCCTACGCTGGGCTACGCCCGCAACGTGCATCCGGAAGTGGCTGACGCCGTGGCCGAGGCGGTGCAGCACCTGGAGAGCCTGGGCGCCTATGTAGAGCAGATCGATCCCGGCTTCGAAGACCCGCTGGAGATCACCACCGGCCTGTGGTTCATTGGCGCCTGGGCCATCTGGAACACGCTGACGCCAGAGCAGCAGTCTGTGACCGACCCCGACTTTTCCGCTGAAGCCATGCTTGGCGCGGAGATCACGGCGCTGCAGGTACAGCAGCTGAACCTGCGACGTGGCGCTCTGGGCGCTCACATGCGCCAGTTCATGCAGGAATACGACCTGCTGGTCACCCCCTCTGTCGCCATTCCGGCCTTTGACGCCCTGGCCGCCGGCCACACCCCGATGAGCCCGCAGGCCATGCTGGAATGGACCCCGTTCAGCTACCCCTTCAACCTGACCCAGCAGCCCGCCTGCACCATCCCTTGCGGTCTGACGCGGGGCGGATTGCCGATCGGTCTGCAGATCGTCGGCCCGATGTTTGGCGACGCCATGGTGCTGCGTGCCGCCCGCGCCTACGAGAGCGTGCGCCCGATCATGCGTGCGCCGATGCCCGGCGCCGCGAGTGCGCGTTGACGGGCGTGGACATGAGCACCGCGCAGGGCCGCCCCAGGCAAGCTCGCGCCCCCAGCGGGGGGCCTGCGTGAGCTTCCTTGCACTGGACATTGGCAACACGCGGCTGAAGTGGGCGCTGTATGAGCGGGCGCGGCCAGGCTCTGCGCTGCTGGCCCAAGGTGCCGAGTTCCTGGAGAACATCGACCGCCTGGCCGAGGGCAGCTGGGCCACGCTGCCGACACCGACCACCATGCTGGGCTGTGTGGTGGCGGGCGACGCCATCAAGCTGCGGGTGCAGGAACAGATGGAACTGTGGGACGTACCGCCTCAGTGGGTGGTGGCAGCCGAATCGGAAGCCGGGCTGCGCAATGGCTACGACCACCCGACCCGGCTGGGTGCGGACCGTTGGGTGGCGATGATCGGTGCCTGGCACCGGATGCTGGCCCAGGGCCCGGCCCGGCCCATGGTGGTGGTGATGGTCGGCACCGCGGTCACTGTGGAGGCAGTGGACGCCAGTGGCAAGTTCCTCGGCGGCCTGATCCTGCCCGGCCACGGCATCATGCTGCGGGCGCTGGAGTCCGGCACCGCCGGGCTGCATGTACCCACCGGCGAAGTGCGCCCCTTCCCCACCAACACCAGCGACGCCCTGACCAGCGGCGGCACCTACGCCATCGCCGGCGCGGTGGAACGCATGGTGCAGCATGTGCGCGCCCAATGCGCCGTGGAGCCCGCGTGCATCATGACCGGCGGCGCCGGCTGGAAGATGGCGCCGAGCATGACCCGGCCCTTCGAGCTGGTCGACAACCTGATCTTCGACGGACTGCTGGAGATCGCTGCGGCCCGCCTTTCATTTTCCTGAAAGCCCCCATGAGACTCTTGTTCCCTGCATCCATGCTGTCCCTGTTGCTTGCCGCCTGCGGTGGCGGCGGCACACCGGCGCCCACCACGCCGTCGCCCGTCAGCAGCATTGCCGCCAGTGCAAGCCTGAGTTACGGCCAGACCGCCACACTGGTGGTGAGCGGCACCGGGCTGGACGCCGGTATCAACCTGAACGCGCCGGGCTGTGCCAGCCTGACGCTGCTCGCCGGTGCCAGCGCCACGCAGCGCAGCTACAGCTGCCAGGTAACGGCCGCGACCCAGCTCGCAGTCAGCGCCGCGCGGCTCGATGGCAGTGGCGCCTTTGTAGTGAACCTGCCGGTGCCGGACCCGCAAGTGACGATGGTTACTTCGATGGGGAGCATCGTGCTCGAACTCGACCCGGCCAAGGCCCCGATCAGCGTTACCAACTTTCTCAAGTACACGCGTGACGGCTTCTATGCCGCAACGCTGTTCCACCGCGTGATCTCCACCTTCGTGATCCAGGGCGGCGGCTTTAGCAGCGGCCTGAACGCCAAGACCGCCACCTACGCCCCGATTGCGCTGGAAGCAAGCAACGGCCTGGCGAATGTGCGCGGTTCACTGGCCATGGCACGTACCAGTGCGCCCGACTCGGCAACCTCCCAGTTCTACATCAACGTGGTCGACAACCCCGGGTTGAACAACAGCTACGCCGTGTTCGGCAAGGTGGTCAGCGGCCTGGACGTGGTGGACGCCATCAAGGCCGTGCCCACCGGTACCGTCTCGGCTGGCGGCAGCGTCTTCACCGATGTGCCCGTGACCAATGTGCTGATCACCTCGGCCTCACAGACCCGCTAGACCCGCTCAGGACTTCAACCCGTCCACCGCCTGGAACATGGCTTGGCGGGCCTGGCTGATGATCTGGCCCCTCCAGGAGTCGGTATCGGTGTAGAAGGCGTCCATCATCTGCTGCTTGATGGCGCGGGCCTGCTCTGGCGGCGCTTGCGGGTGCTTGTTGAGCCAGTGCTCGGCGCGCAGTGCCGTCATCACTTCCAGCATCGACTGCGTGCCGTACTCCATGGCGATGCCGGTGTACTCGGCCTGCGGGCACTCTTCGTACACCGACATCCACATCAGGCCCGTAAGAAAAGCCGAAGTCGAGCTACCGTCGTAGATCGAAGTCACGTCCTGGCCCCACCAGGCACGGGTACGGGCAATGGCCACCGCGTCGTCGCCGCCGGCATAGATGCGCTCGCCGTGCCCATTGGGCCCCAGGCCGGTATGCAGGTCGATCCAGGCCAGGTGCCGGGCCGTGCGGGCATGCTGGCGCAGCACGCCGCGCAGCGTGGTGTTGCTCCAGGTGGGCGCCGTGCCACCAAAGAACAGGCCATCCGGGAAGGCGTGCTGGCCGCGGCTCACCGCGGCCTGAAACGCCGGCATGCCCCGGGTCTGGATGAACTCGGCCGTGGCCGCCGCATTGGCTGCGTCCGGCGGCCACCCTTCGGGCAGCAGCAGCGGATGCAGCTCGGCGTAAGCCGCGTTGTCCGGCAGGGGCTTGGAGAAGTCGTGGAAATTGCGGTTCAGGTCCACATTCTCATGCGTGGTGCGGCGCACATGCGAGAAGCCGTAGGGGTTAAGCGCATGGATGTAGAGCACCGCCACACCGGCGTCTTTCGCCTTGGTGCGCCACTCCTGGTCGTGCAGTGCAAACACCTGCACGCCGGTGCCACAGTAGCCCTCCACACCATGGCAGCCGCTGGTCAATATCAGCAGCCTGTCGGCGTCCGGCGAGCCGTCCAGCGCCACGTCCATGGCCAGGATTTCGCCGTCGCGGCCGCGCAAGGGGTGCGGATGCGACTCCACCACCAGCCCCGCAGTGGCAGCACCTTCCAGGAATTTGGTACGCGCTACCGCATAGCTGGGAGAAAAAGCCTCGACCACGCCGATCATGCGCCGGCTCCTGCTGGCGCCGGTGCCTGGAACCATTCTTCCGTCAGCCGCACCCAGTAGGTGGCGCCGAGCGGAATCAGGTCGTCGTTGAAGTCGTAGCTCGGGTTGTGCAGCATGCACGGGCCGCCGCCGTGGCCGATCTCACGGTGGCTGCCGTCACCGTTGGCAATGAAGCAGTAAGCACCGGGCTTGGCCATCAGCATGTAGGCAAAGTCTTCGGCGCCCATGGTGGGCTCCTGCACCAGCACGTTGTCGGCACCGACGATTTTCTCCATCACACCCCGGGCGAAATTGGCCTCTGCGGCAGAGTTGATGGTCGGCGGATAGTTGCGATGGAACTCGAAGCTGCAGCTCACGCCAAAGGCGGCGCAGGTGTGTTCCGCCACCTCTTTCATGCGCTGCTCGATCAGGTCCAGCACCTCGACCGTGAAGGTGCGCACCGTGCCCTGCAGCTCGCAGCTGTCCGGAATCACGTTGGTGGCTTCGCCGGCATGGATCATGGTGACCGAGATCACACCGGCATCGATGGGCTTCTTGTTGCGGCTGATGATGGTCTGGAAGGCCTGCACCATCTGGCAGGCAATGGGCACCGGGTCCAGCCCCAGGTGCGGCAATGCGGCGTGGCCGCCCTTGCCCTTGATCGTGATCTTGAATTCGTTGCTGGACGCCATCACCGGCCCAGGACTCACGGCGAACTTGCCGACCTGCGAGCCCGGCCAGTTGTGCATGCCGAACACCGCCTCCATGGGAAAGCGCTCGAACAGGCCGTCCTTGATCATTTCGCGCGCACCGCCACCACCCTCTTCGGCCGGCTGAAATATCAGGTACACCGTGCCGTCGAAATTGCGGTTCTTCGCGAAGTGCTGCGCCGCCGCCAGCAACATGGCAGTATGGCCGTCGTGCCCGCAGGCGTGCATCTTTCCGGCATGTTGGCTGGCGTGCGCGAAGCTGTTGAACTCCTGCATCGGCAAGGCATCCATGTCGGCACGCAGACCGACCGCGCGCGCCGAGCTGCCATTCTTGACGATGCCCACCACGCCGGTCGTGCCCAGGCCGCGGTGGATGGGGATGCCCCACTCGGTCAGCTTGGCCGCCACCACGTCAGCGGTGCGTATTTCCTGGAAACAAAGCTCGGGGTGGGCATGGATGTCGCGCCGCACACTGGCAATGCCAGCCGCCTGGGTCACAATGGAATCTATGACTTTCATGGTATCTCCCGCTACGTGCAATAGGATGGAATGATTATGAACGCAGTTGTTTCCACTACCGTCCTGGGGGGATGCCCGCATGACTGCCCCGATACATGCTCTTTCGTCACCACGGTGCAGGACGGCATCGCGGTCAAGGTGCAGGGCAATCCGGCACACCCGCAGACCGACGGCGCCTTGTGTACCAAGGTGTCGCGTTACACCGAGCGCACCTACCACCCGGAGCGCATTCTGCATCCGCTCAAGCGGGTCGGACCCAAAGGCGCCGGACGGTTCGAAGCCGTGGGTTGGGATGCCGCATTGGCCGACATCGCGGCACGCCTGAAAGCCATCGCGTCACGGGCACCGGGCTCCGCACAGGCCATTCTTCCGTACAACTATGCCGGCACCATGGGCCTGGTCCAGGGTGGCAGCATGTCGGCGCGTTTCATGCA
Organism: Rhodoferax sp.; assembly: GCA_031372035.1. GTDB lineage: Bacteria > Pseudomonadota > Gammaproteobacteria > Burkholderiales > Burkholderiaceae_C > CAISIP01. The sequence goes on from JANMKM010000237.1 coordinate 9,963, forward strand.
CAAGCTGGGCGCGTCTTTTCTGGACAGCACCATCTGCTCGCGCGCGGGCGGCGAGGGGCTGATCTACACCCTGGGCGCCAAGGTCGGCATGCGGGTGGAATTTTTCTCCGAGTCCAGGCTGATCATCATCTGGGGCAGCAATTCGATCGCCAGCAACCTGCATTTCTGGCGCCATGCGCAAGAGGCCAAGCGCAACGGCGCCAAGCTCATCTGCATAGACCCGCGGCGCAGCGAAACCGCCGACAAGTGCCATGAGCACATTGCGCTGCTGCCGGGAACCGACGCCGCGCTGGCAC
>JANMKM010000255.1:0-2451 GCA_031372035.1 Rhodoferax sp.
ATTTTGCGCCTGCTGTCCAGCGCGGCGCGCTGTTGGCGTCCGCTTAGCTCTACGTTAGCCAGCGCATTCCGCCACCGAGGTTTGCCCAGTGTGGTTTCAGCACACACCGGCATCTAAAGGTGCTCGGTTACTTGCTTCGAACGGCCTGACAACACCCATTTCCAGTGGGTTGATGTCGCGGCTCACACGGCATTCGCTCAGCCCCGGTACCCAGCATGTGGCAGCCTTCCTTGCTACCGGTTGGTCCGAACTCAGGCTCCCAGCCATTCAAAGAATTCAGCCTGTCGCTGGCGTCGCACCGTCTGTCTTCGCCTGCCGTCTGCCGCAAACCAGAGTCGTGCTTCTCAGCTTCGGCTGTCCCATCTATTGGCAAATCGGCGAACGCGCGTAGTGACCATCCGGCAAGACCTTGAGCCTACGCGTCTCACCCGTTTCCTTCCTGGCCGCGCTGAGGTACAAACGGAGCATGAGCCACGGTCAGTACTTCGCAGCGCTGTCACATGCGGTCCTCAGGCTGCGCCACCGTCGCGCTCATCACCACCCTGGACCGAGCGCGGTGGGCGAGTTTTTGGCTACGCTCACCAGTATGCGTTCGAAGGGCAGGAGTGGGCTGAGCGACCGGGCGGATAGGTAACACTTTCTCTGGGCGGATGGGTGACAGTGGTGGGCAATTGCAGCCGCGTTGGCTGTTCGTTAGTTCATCTTAAATCAAGGCCCCTGCCAGGCCGCCGGAGGCCCCCGGTTGTGCAATGTACTCATTGCATTACCTTGCTGCTGTGCGGGCGAGATTGCAGCGCTCAAGCGCAGCGCCTGTAGCGGCCCAGGGCGTCTTCGATTCTCATGTGCCGCTCGTGTAGGCGTCCGAGCTTTTTGACTCCGAAGTACACGTCCCACAACCCGTCATCGACCGCCTCCAGGCCAACGTACTGGCCCACCAATGCGCTGCTGAGGTTGACCCACCTCTTGCGCCAGCGGATCCCCCCGTTGGCGCTGACATAGCGCACCTCGAAGCGGTCGGGGTAACTCATCTCTGGCAGCCTGGTGGGCATCGCCCTGAGCGAGCACTGGTGCATCTGCCCGGGCGTGCGCATGTCCAGCGCCTCGTGCGGCCTGAGCTCGTTGTACTCCTGGCGCCACGCGTTGAACTTCCTTTGCTGCGCCCGGGCGTTGGCTCCCGGGGGCTTGGTCGCCTCGGCCTTGAGTGTCCTGTGCATGCGTTCGTGGCGCCCGTTTTGTTGCGGCTTTCCCGGCTCGCTGAGCTCGGGCAGTATGCCCAGCCTGAGCCACCACACCGACAGCTGGCTGAGCCGGCCCAGGCTGGCCGCGGCGAAGGGCGTACCGTTGTCGGTCTTGATTCGCCGAGGTAGTCCGTACTCCTTGAACACCCGGGTGAAGACCTCTTTGGTGGGCCCCAGCAGCGTGCCGTCCAGGCCTTTGCACTCCAGCAAGTAGCGGCTGAAGTTGTCGGTCACCGTCAGGGGGTAGCTGTAGCGCCCGTCGCCCAGTCGGAACTGGCCCTTGAAGTCCGCGCTCCAGCTGTCGTTGGGGGCGCTGGTGACGCTGCTGGGGCGCCCCGGGTGGCCGATGGCTCGGCGCCTGGGCTTGGCCGTGATCAACCCGTTTCTCTTGAGCATGTCGCACACGGTGGACTGGTGCGGCAGGGCCAGTTCGGGCTGCTGCAGCCCCACCAAGTGCAGCAGCTTGCGCGCTCCCCACGTCGGGTGCAGCGCCCTCATCTGCATCAAGGCTTGCTCGACTTGCAGCGGCGTCTTGTTGGCATTCACGCGCGCCGCATGGCTGCGCTCGAGCGCCCAGTCCGGGCCTTCGCGTAGGTAGCGTTCTATCCACTTGTGGCCGCTCTTGCGGCTGATCCCGTACAGTGCGCACAGATCGCTCACGGTGTGCGTGCGCTTGAGCCAATCGGCGATGAATTGAATCCTCTGGTCCATGGCGTTGGTTTCTTTCCAGGGCATCGGCAGTCTCCTTTGGGAGACCTATCGTCCCTTTCTGTGTCACCTATCCGCGGCGAGAAATGTGTCACCCATCCGACCCGGTCGTACCCAGCGATTTCGCCGGCAGGCCGCTCCAGCAGACAAACACCGCCGGTGGCGCGGCGATGCCGCAGATGCCGACGAAGTCTTTGGAGCGGCCGGCCATGTCGGCCATCAGGTGCTCGCCCACCGAGATGATGGGCGTGGCCGAGACCAGCGTGTAGCCATCGGCCGGCGCTTGCGCTGCCGCCGTCAAGCCGATGCGGCCATCGGTGCCGGTGCGGTTGTCGATGACGATGCGCTGTGGCATCTCGGCCGAAAGCGGATCACTGACCGCGCGCATCACGGCGTCAACAATGCCGCCGGCCGGGTAGGGCACGATCAGTCGGATGGGCTTGTTTGGGAAGCCGCCTGGCCCGACAGGTCGGGCCTGCGCCAGGGCGTGCCGCCAATTCAGCGC
>JANMKM010000260.1:0-1659 GCA_031372035.1 Rhodoferax sp.
GTTCTCGTCGAAGCGCACCGCCTTGCCGCCGTCGGAAAACAGCATCACGTTGTGTTCCCCGTCGGTCAGCGCGGCGCCGATCAGAAAGTCGCCCGGGTCCAGATCAACCGCGATGATGCCGGCCTTGCGCGGGTTCGAGAACTCGTCCAGCGAGGTCTTCTTCACCGTGCCCATGGAGGTGCCCATGAACACATAGCTGGTGGCCGGGAAACTGCGCTTCTCGCCGGTGAGCGGCAGCACCACGGTGATCTTCTCGCCTTCGGCTAGCGGGAACATGTTGACGATCGGGCGGCCGCGCGAGCCGCGCGAGCCGGCTGGCACTTCCCAGACCTTGAGCCAGTACAGGCGGCCGCGATCGCTGAAGCACAGGATGTAGTCGTGGGTGTTGGCAATGAACAGTTGGTCGATCCAGTCGTCTTCCTTGGTGGCTGTGGCCTGCTTGCCACGGCCGCCGCGCTTCTGCGCCCGGTACTCGCCCAGCGGCTGGCTCTTGATGTAGCCGCTATGGCTGAGTGTCACCACCATGTCGGTGGGGGTGATCAGGTCTTCGGTGCTGAGGTCGAAGGAGCTGTGCTCCACCAGGCTGCGCCGGGCACCAAGCTTGGTCTGGCCGAACTCCTGTTTGATGGCGGCGAGTTCCTCGCCAATGATCACGGACACGCGCTCGGGTCGGGCCAGGATGTCGAGCAGGTCGTCGATTTCGGCCATGACCTCTTTGTATTCCGCAACGATCTTGTCCTGCTCCAGGCCGGTCAGGCGCTGCAGCCGCATCTGCAGGATTTCGTGCGCCTGGGTGTCGGACAGACGGTACAGGCCGTCGCGGCCCATGCCGTACTGGCTGTCCAGGCCGTCCGGCCGGTAGTCATCGGCGTTGATGGTGCCGCCATCCGCTCGGGTGCGGGTGAGCATCTCGCGCACCAGGCTGCTGTCCCAGGCCCGGCCCATGAGCTCGGTCTTGGCCACCGGTGGCGTTGGTGCATTGCGGATGATGGCAATGAATTCGTCAATATTGGCGAGTGCCACCGCCAGGCCTTCGAGCACGTGGCCGCGCTCACGTGCCTTGCGCAGGTTGAACACCGTGCGCCGCGTGACCACTTCGCGCCGGTGGTCCAGGAACACCTCGATCAGGTCCTTCAGGTTGCACAGCTTGGGCTGGCCATTGACCAGGGCCACCATATTGATGCCGAAGGTGTCCTGCAGCTGGGTCTGCTTGTACAGGTTGTTGAGCACCACCTCAGGCACTTCGCCGCGCTTGAGCTCGATGACCAGCCGCATGCCGGACTTGTCGCTTTCGTCCTGGATGTGGCTGATGCCCTCGAGCTTCTTCTCGTGCACCAGCTCGGCCATGCGCTCCTGCAGCGTCTTCTTGTTGACCTGGTATGGCAGTTCGTCAACGATGATGGCCTGGCGCTGGCCGCGGTCGATGTCCTCGAAATGGCACTTGGCCCGCATCACCACCTTGCCGCGGCCGGTGCGGTAGCCATCCTTCACGCCGTTGATGCCATAGATGATGCCGGCGGTGGGGAAATCCGGCGCCGGGATGATCTCCATCAGATCTTCGATCGATGCGTCGCGGTGCCGCAGCAAATGCAGGCAGGCGTCCACCACCTCGTTCAGGTTGTGCGGTGGAATGTTGGTGGCCATGCCCACCGCAATGCC
>JANMKM010000273.1:0-6696 GCA_031372035.1 Rhodoferax sp.
CGGGCAAGCTGGTCACCGACCTTGGCAGCAGTTCAGGTGACGCTGGTTACAGCGTGACCGTGCAGGCCGACGGCAAGCTGGTGGTGGCGGGCTATACCGACAGCGGCGGCTCCAACAACTTCGCCGTGGTGCGTTACAACACCAATGGCACGCTGGACACCAGCTTCAACGGCACGGGCAAGCTGGTCACCGACATTGGCAGCAGTTCAGATGACAAGGGCTACAGCGTCACCGTGCAGGCCGACGGCAAGCTGGTGGTGGCGGGCTCTAGCGAAAGCGGTGGCTCCCGCAACTTTGCCGTGGTGCGCTACAACACCGACGGCACGCTGGACAGCACGTTTGGCGCAGCAGCGGGCAGCAATACGCTGGGTGGCACCCTGGCCTACACCGAGAACGGCGCGCCACTGGTGCTGGACTCTAACGTCGTGGTGTTCGATGCCGAGTTGGCAGCACAGGGCGGTGGCGCCGGCAACTACAGCGGCGCCACGCTGACCCTGGCGCGCGAGGGCGGCGCCAGCGCGCATGACCTGTTCTCGGCAAAGGCCGGAGGCACCCTCTCGGCACTGGACCAGGGCACGCCGCTGCTGGTAGGCGGCACGGTCATCGGCAGCGTGCTGGGCAACAGCGCCGGCAGCCTGACGCTGGGCTTCAACAGCGGCGCCACGCAGCAGCTGGTCAACGCGGCGCTGCAACAGCTGGCCTACAGCAACAGCTCAGACACGCCGAGCGCCAGCGCCCGGATCAACTGGAGCTTCTCCGACGGCAATACGGGTGCACAAGGCAGCGGCGCTGCGCTCAGCGCCGCCGGCAGCGTGCTGGTCAATATTGCAGCCGTGAACGACGCGCCAACCGGCAGCATCGTCATCAACGGCACTGCCACCCAGGACGAGACACTGACTGCAGACACGTCGAACCTGGCCGATGCAGAGGGCCTGGGGACATTGAGCTACCAGTGGTATGCAAGCGATGTCGCCATCAGTGGTGCCAACGCCAGCAGCTTCACGCTGGCGCAAGGCCAGGTAGGCAAGACCATCAGTGTGCGGGTCAGCTACACCGACGGCCAGGGCACAGCAGAGAGCCTGGCTTCGGCGGCCACCGGCTTCGTGGGCATCCATCGCATCGGTGGTGCCGATGGCGACGACCTGGTGGGCACCGTCGGCATCGACATCCTCGATGGGCGCGCCGGCCAGGACACGCTGGACGGCGGCGACGGTGGCGACCAGATGGACGGCGGCGATGGCAACGATGCCATCATCGGCGGCGCTGGCAATGATGTGCTGGAAGGCGGCAGCGGCGCCGACACCATGGTGGGTGGCAGCGGCGCTGACGAGTACCGCGTCGACAACCCGGGCGACGTGGTCACGGAGACCGACAACGCACCGAGTCCGGGCTCCATCCGGGCCAACGCGGTGGACCTCGGCAGCGCTATCGACAAGGTGCTGGCCAGCATCAGCTACACGCTGGGTGCCTTTGTCGAGAACCTCAGGCTGCAGCCTGGAGCCGGCAACCTGGCCGGCTTCGGCAACACGCTGGGCAACGTGCTGGAGGGCAATGAGGGCAACAACAGCCTCAGCGGCTACGAGGGCGACGACACGCTGGACGGCGGCGTCGGTGCCGATTCTCTGGTGGGCGGCTCGGGCAGCGACACCTACTACGTCGACAACGACGGCGATGTGGTGCAGGAAACCGACAACAACCCCGGCGCCATCGGCTTGCCCGCGGGCCTGGGCATCGGCCGTGCGATTGACAAGGTGGTGGCCAGTATCAACTACACGGTCGGGAATTTTGTTGAAGACCTGGAGCTGAAGAGCGGTGAGGGCAGCCTGGCCGGCACGGGCAACGCGCTCGACAATCTGCTGCAGGGCAACGAGGGCAACAACAGCCTGTCCGGTCTGGGGGGCAATGACACACTCGATGGCGGCACCGGTGCCGACGCCATGGCCGGCGGCCAGGGCGACGACACCTACTTCGTGGACGATGTCGGCGACACGGTGCTGGAGACCGACAACAGCGTGGCAGCGCTGGCTGCCGGAGCAGCGCAGGCCCTGAATGTGCCAGCCGGCAACAACGACCGGGTTATTGCCAGCGTCAACTACACGCTGGGCAACTTTGTCGAGAGCCTGGTGCTGGCCAGCGGCAACGAGAACCTCACCGGTACCGGCAATGCGCTGGACAACCTGCTGCTGGGCAACGCCGGCAACAACGCCCTGAGTGGTTTGGGTGGCGCCGACAGCGTCGATGGTGGTGCGGGCAATGACAGCATTGACGGCGGCGCAGGCAACGACACCATCATTGGCGGCGCCGGCAACGACCTGTTCCTGTTTGCGGCCCAGGGCAACGGCGCCGACACCCTGCTGGACATCACGGCCGAGGACGCGATCCAGATCGGCGGCGCCAGCTTCAGCGGACCCTTGAGCAGCGGTGACGGCACCAGCCTGCTCGCCAACCAGGTGCAGATCAGCAGCGCCAATGGCAACACCACGCTGTACGTCGGCACCGACGCCACGGCCGGCTACGACATCGAGATCCGCATTCCTGGCAGCCACAGCGCTGAAGACTTTGTGCTGGCGGGCAACCGCATCAGCGCCACCTTCGTTGGCAAGACGCTGGACCTGCTGGCCTACAGCTGGAACCAGCACACGCTGCTGGGCGGGGTTGGCATCAGCGCCGGCGCCAACAGTGGCGTCACTGACGGCGCGGGGAAGTTCAGCCTGGCCGGCGTGACCGACGCCAGCCTGGCACTCTCGGCCAACCGCGTGGTGCCGGCGCAAGAGGGGCTCGCCACGGCCGCCGCTGTCGACCTGCAGGATGCCATAGCCATCATGCGGCTGATCGTCGGCCTGGATGTCAATGGCCCGGGCCGGTCGCTGTCACCCTACCAGGCGCTGGCGGCAGACTTTGACAGCAATGGCGCGGTCACCCTGAACGACGCCATCGCGGTGCTGCGCCACGTGGTCCAGTTGTCGGCGCCCGAGCCCACCTGGCACTTCCTGCACGAGGCCGACCTGGGCGCTCCCGCGCGCGCCAGCCTGGACCCGGGCACGGCGCCTGCCAGCATCAACGCCAACATGACGGCCAACAGCCCGGTCCATCTGGGCCTGGTGGGTTATCTGGGTGGCGACGTCAACGGCAGCTACACGGGAGCACAGGGTGCGCCGGACCTGGACGACCTGCAACCGGCGTATTTCCAGAACCTGACGGCCGCCACCGGTCTGAGCCTGGCGCAGTTCGGTGTTTACCCGAACTGAATTCGGGAACTTTTCCCTAGAATGGTTTGCAGCAGGTGCCGCCTGATGCAGCCGTGAAAGCGGGTGCAACTCAGGGCGCGGACACAGGCAAGCAACATAAAAACCTGTCCGCAACGGAGGACCTGTAGATGGCCGAATTCGTATTCGTCGATGCCCGCGTGCGCGAAGCCGAGATGCTGCTCGCGGGGCTGGGCAGCGGCGTCACCCTCGTAGTTCTGGAAGCCGAACGCAATGGCATCGTACAGATCCTGGCGGCGCTGGATGGCGTGACCGACCTCGACGCAATCCACATCATTTCGCACGGCGCATCGGGAGCACTGTGGCTGGGCGCCACGCTGCTGGACCGGGATGCGCTGGCGGTCTACGCGACGGAACTGGCGCAACTGGGTACCGCCCTGGGCGTCAATGGCGACCTGCTGCTCTACGGCTGCGATGTGGCTGCAGGTGGCGTTGGCCACGACTTCATCGACGCGCTGGCCCTGGCCACGGGGGCCGATGTGGCGGCGTCCACGGACCGCAGCGGCGGGGTGGCGGTGGGTGGCAACTGGGTGCTGGAGGCCTCCTCTGGGCTGATTGAAACGCGAGCGATTGTTGCGGCTGCTGCGTTGGCGACGTACCCACATACCCTGGACATCATCACGGGCACTGCGGGTGCTGATCCCCTGCCGGGCACGCTTGGCAATGACTCCATCAGCGGGCTGGATGGGAATGACACCCTCACCGGGTCGGAAGGCAACGACACGCTGGATGGTGGAGCAGGTCATGACTCGATGGACGGCGGCCCCGGCATTGACCGTGTCTCCTACGCCAACGCGGCAAACGGAGCCAATGGGGTACGAGTGGACCTCTCCAAGACGGGGATTCAAGTCACCCTGAACGCCGGAAACGACACCCTGAGCAGCATTGAGGAGCTGGAAGGCAGCGCTGGGACCGACACACTCACCGGTAGCAGCAGTGGGAATCTGCTTCTGGGTTTGGCTGGTGCCGACCAGCTGTTCGGAGGCGATGGCAATGACACACTGTACGGCGGTAACGACAACGACAGCATCGACGGCGGCAATGACAACGACCTGATCGACGGCGGCCCGGGAAACGATACGCTGAATGGCGGCGCCGGCACGGACCGCGTCAGCTATGCCGGTGTCGGGTCAGCGGTGTCGGTCTCGCTGACGGGTTCGGCCAGCGGTGGCGGCGGCACCGACACGCTGTCCAATATCGAGGAAGTCGAAGGCAGTGCCTTCAATGACGGCCTGACCGGCGACGCCAATGCCAACCTGCTGCTCGGTGGTGCCGGCAACGACGCATTGAGCGGCCAGGGCGGCAATGACACCTTGGAGGGTGGCGCGGGCAACGACAACCTCGATGGTGGCGCTGGCTTTGACCTGGTGTCCTTCGCCCATGCCCCACCCGGTGGCGTTTCCTACGACCTGGCATCCGGTGGTGCACAGATTACTGGCGATGGCAGCGACACCTTGATAAATGTCGAAGGCCTGGAGGGCAGCGCCTACGACGACTACTTCTTCGGCAGCAACAACGCCGACCTCTTACTGGGTCTGGCAGGCAACGACTACCTGGAAGGCGGCCAAGGTAGCGACACACTCGACGGTGGTACTGGTGACGACATACTGGACGGTGGCGCCGGTACGACCGACCGCGCGTCTTATGCCGGTGCCGCCGCAGGCGTAACGGTCAGCCTGGCCCTGTTGGACGCGCAGGCAACGGGTGGCGCCGGGTCCGACACCCTGCTCAATATCGAACAACTGGAGGGCAGCACCTTCAACGACACGCTGATCGGCGGCGCTGGCAATGACACGCTGGACGGCGGTCTGGGGGACGATTCACTCGATGGTGGCGCGGGGACTGCAGACCGTGCTTCCTATGCATTGGCCACTGCCGCAGTAAGCGTGAATCTGGCGGCTGGCACTGCAGCCGGTGCTGCCGGTACCGACACTCTCGTCAACATCGAGGCGATTGAAGCCACCGCCTTCAATGACACGCTCGTAGGCAACAGTGGCGCGAACCTGCTGCTGGGCCTGGCCGGTGACGACAGCGTCAACGGTGGTGCTGGGGCGGACACACTCGAAGGCGGCGCTGGGGTGGACACGCTCGATGGTGGCGACGGGGTGGACCGGCTGAGCTACATCAATGCCACAGGTGCGGTCACGGTGAGCCTGGCGCTGGTCGTGCCACAGGTCACGGTGGGCGCGGGCAGCGACACGGTGCTGAACTTCGAGCAGCTCGAAGGCAGCCTGTTTGGCGACTCGCTCACCGGCAGCGACGGCGCAGACCTGTTGCTCGGGCTCGATGGCAACGACACGATCAAGGCCGGTGAGGGCAACGACACCATCGACCCTGGGGCGAACAGCGACAGCTTTGACGGTGGTGGCGGCACCGATCGGGTGTCCTACGCGAGCTACACGTTGCCGATAACCATCTACCTTGGCAGCCAATATGCCAGGTACACCCCAAATAGCGCAATCAAGAACGACGCACTGGTCAGCATCGAAGACGCCGAGGGCACGGCTTTTGACGACGCCTTGTACGGCTCCGCAGACGCCAACCGGCTCTGGGGGTTGAGCGGCAATGACACGCTGGGCGGCGGCACTGGCGACGACACGCTTGACGGTGGCTTGGGTGACGACGCTCTGAGTGGGGACGCAGGCTTTGACCTGGCCTCCTATGCCAACGCCAGCGCTGGCGTCACCGTCAGCCTGGCGATCACGGCCACACAACCCACGGGTGGTGCCGGTGCAGATGCGCTGACCGCCGTCGAAGGGCTCATAGGCAGCGCCTTTGCCGACAGCCTCACGGGTGACACCAACGCCAACTTGCTGCTCGGGATGCTGGGCAATGACAGTCTCAACGGGCTGGGCGGGGCCGATACGCTCGATGGTGGCGCCGGGGATGACACGCTGGACGGGGGTGCAGGCACGGACCGCGTGAGCTACGCCGCAGCCAGTGCGGCGGTGAGCGTGAGCCTGGCGCTGGTAACGGCACAGACTACCGGTAGTGCGGGCAGCGACACGCTGGCCAACATCGAGGACGCCGAAGGCAGCGCCTTCAACGACACGCTCAGTGGCAGCAGTGAGGCCAACAAGCTCTTTGGCTTGGGAGGCAACGACTCCTTGTCTGGCGCGGCTGGCGCGGACACGCTGGACGGCGGGCTGGGCAACGACTCGCTCGATGGCGGTGACGGCACGGACCGGGTCTCGTATGCGCTGGCAGCCGCGGGCGTGACGGTCAGCCTGGCGCTGGCCGCCGCCCAGGACACGGGAGCAGCGGGCAGCGACCAGCTTTCCAATATCGAAGACATCGAGGGCAGCGGTTTCAATGACACGCTCGTAGGCAACAGTGGCGCGAACCTGCTGCTGGGCCTGGCCGGTGACGACAGCGTCAACGGTGGTGCTGGGGCGGACACACTCGAAGGCGGCGCTGGGGTGGACACGCT
>JANMKM010000281.1:0-1613 GCA_031372035.1 Rhodoferax sp.
GGTGGTCGTCGGCCTGCGCCATGCCCGCGCCCAGCCAGTTCTTGTCGACACTGCGCTCGAACCGGTTTTCAGTCCAGACATAGCAGCCGCCTCCCTTCTCGGCCTCGGTCTGGTAGCGCGTGGCCCGCACGAAGGCCGCAAACTGGCCGCGCGTGACCGGCATGCGGCCCAGGGCGAAGCTACGCACATTGACGCCATGCAGCGGCGACTCGCTGGTGAAGCGCCCGGGGTCATCGGCCTTGAGGGTTGCAATTTTCTGTTCATCCTCGGGGCTGCCCATGGTGAAAGTGCCCGCCGGTATGACCATCATCTCCGGGCAGTCCGGGCAGTCGCGAAATGCCGAACCCGGCAAGGTGTTGATCGGCACCCGTGGCGGCTTGGGCGGTGGCGCCACGACCACCGGCCTGGCTGGTACCGGTGCTGGTGCCGCCACAGGTGCTGGGGGCGGCACCAGCCGTGCCAGGTTGGCCCGTGCCAGCCCGACATAGCGACCGCGCGGATAGACCTCCAGATAGGCCTCAAAGGCCTCGCGATTGCCGGTGCGACGGGCGTCGTCCCAGAACATGTCCTCGCGCTGCTGCTCGCTCATCTGCGCCAGCAGCACGCCTGCGGGAAGCCCGGGCGCGGCGCCGCTGCCAGCCAACGCTGCGGGCCCGAACGCCAGGCCGCAGAGCATCGCCAGCCCCGGCCTCACCCGCCCGATCCATCCCCGCACCGATCCTGTCATTCTCGACCACTCCTGCTGTTCTTCAGCACATAGCATGCCAGCGCCCGTCGTGGCTCCACAAAGCCGGTGCGAGACCCCGCCATCATAGGAGAATTTGGCTGCAAGGCTCATGAACAAAGCACACACCGCTCCTGAATTGGAAGCATGGTGGACTCAGGCAGCGGGCCCGCGCAGGGCCACCGCGAAGCCGCGGGCGACACCCGGGCGTGCCATCAGGGTCTGGTACCAGCGTTGCACTGCCGGAAAACTTGCCAGATCCACCTGATGCCGCTGGTGCCGCCAGACCCAACCCAGGATGGCGAAGTCGGCAATCGACAGCTCATCAGCAAACCAGGGCTGGGCCTGCAGCCGGCGCTCCATCACGCCATACAGGCGCAGTGTTTCCGCCAGGTAGCGCTGCAGGCCATAGCGGCGATCGACCTCGTCCGGCAGTGCGGCAAAGTGGTGCACCTGGCCCGGCATCGGGCCAAAGCCGCCCATCTGGAACATCAGCCACTCCAGCACCGGCACTTGTTGGGCGATGCGGCTCGGCCAGAACTTTCCACTCTTGTGGCCCAGGTAGATCAGGATGGCACCGGACTCGAATACGCTGATCGGTCGGCCGTCCGGTCCGTCCGGGTCGACGATGGCCGGGATCTTGTTGTTCGGGCTGATCGCCAGAAACTCCGGCTCAAACTGCTCGCCGCGGGTGATGTCCACGACCCGCACGGTGTAGGGCAGCTCCATCTCTTCCAGCGCGGCGCTGATCTTGCGGCCGTTGGGCGTGTCGTAGGCATAGAGCTGGATGGTCATGGTGCGGGCATGTGCGGCAAAACCCAGAGCATAGTGGCTCGGGCCGCGCTGCCCGCTACGGGGCTTCCCCGATGACAGCCCCCAGCCAATGCGG
>JANMKM010000287.1:0-4509 GCA_031372035.1 Rhodoferax sp.
CAGCCGGGTCGGCGCACTGAATTGGCAGGCCCCAGGCGTTGACGGCGGCGCGCACGCCCGCGGCCCAGCGCTGGTGCCGGGCAAACACCTGCTCCAGGCCTTCGCCCAGCAGCATCTCCAAAGCCTCCGACAGGCCATACAGCAGATTGGTGTTGGGCGTGTAGGGCCAGTAGCCGTCCTTGTTCATCTCCACGATCTCGTCCCAGGCCCAGAAGGCGCGCGGCAGCCTGGCGCTCTTGGCCACTTCGAGGGCCCGCGGCGACAGCGCATTGAAGCTCATGCCCGGCGGCAGCATCAGGCCCTTTTGCGAGCCGCTGACCGTGACGTCCACACCCCAGGCGTCGTGCTGGTAGTCGGCACAGGCCAGGCCGGAGATGCTGTCCACCAGCAGCAGTGCCGGATGCTTGGCCGCGTCCATGGCCTGGCGCACGGCCGCGATGTCCGATGTGGCGCCGGTGGAAGTTTCGTTGTGCACCACGCACACCGCCTTGATGGCGCCGTGCACGTCTTGCCGCAGCCGGGCCTCGATCATGTCGGCCTGCACGCCGCGGCGCCAGCTCGGCGCGTTCGGAAGCACGTCATCCGGTCCGGCGTAGGCCAGGAACTCGGTCACCAGACCCAGCCGCGCCGCCATCTTGGACCAGAGCGAGGCAAAGTGCCCGGTCTCGTACATCAGCACCAGGTCGCCCGGGCTCAGGGTGTTGGCCAGCGCCGCCTCCCAGGCGCCGGTGCCGGAGGCCGGATAGATCACCACTGGATGCACCGTCTTGAAGATGGCGCGGATGTCGGTCAGCAGCTTGCGCCCGAGCGCGCCGAACTCCGGCCCGCGGTGGTCGATGGTGGGCAGGCTCATGGCCCGCAGCACGCGGTCCGGCACCGGGCTGGGACCGGGGATCTGCAGAAAGTGCCGACCGGTGGGATGGTGGTCGAGTTGAAGCATGGAGGGTCCTTGGTCTGGCCGCTATTTTTGCATGCAAATTTGTATTCAGCGCTAGGGATATCACCTAAGCAGCACTCTGCCGAGCTTCCTATTTTGCATGCAAAATGTAAAATCCGCACTAAACTCAGGCTTCACCATGGCCGACATCATCGACATTTCCAAGCCGGCACTGCACCAGCAGGCAGCGGCGCGGCTGCGCACCATGCTGGTGGAAGGTGTGATCCGCCCTGGCGCCAAGCTCAACGAGCGCGAACTCAGCGAACGCCTGCACGTTTCGCGCACGCCGTTGCGCGAGGCCATCAAGATGCTGGCCACCGAAGGCCTGGTGGACCTGCTGCCGAACCGCGGCGCCGTGGCCGTGCTGTTATCGGAAGCCGATGTGCACAACACTTTTGAGGTGCTGGCTGGGCTGGAGGGCATGTCGGGCGAGCTGGCGGCACAGCGCATCACAGATGCCGAGCGCACCGAGCTGCGCGCCCTGCACTTCGAGATGCTGGCCTGCCATGCGCGCAGCGACCTCTCCGGCTACTACCGGCTCAACGCCCGGATCCACAGCGGCATCAACGCAGCGGCACGCAACCCGGTGCTGGAGCGCACCTACCAGCAGATCAATGCCCGGGTGCAGTCCCTGCGCTTTCGCACCAACCAGAACGCCGCCAAGTGGCAGCGCGCGGTGCAAGAACACGAAGCCATGATCGCGGCGCTGGACGCGCGCGACGCACCGGCCCTGCGTGCGCTGCTGGTCACGCACCTGCAGCACAAGCGCGAGGCCGTGGTCGAGCTGATGCGCGCCGGCGCCGTGCCACTGCAAAGCGGTGGCTGAGGACATTGCATGCTGGCACCTGTAGTGAACCGCCCCACACCGGCGAGCGCCGGCACCCGGCTGCCGCCCAACGACGTCAGCCACGCGCTGGAGCGGCGGCTGCGCGCCCACACCCAGGGCGAGGTGCTGTTTGACGCCGGCGCGCGTGGCCGCTACGCGACCGATGCCTCGATCTACCAGATCATGCCGGTGGGTGTGCTGGTACCCCGTACCGAAGCCGACATCCGCAGTGCCATCGATATTGCGCGCGATCTGAAGGTGCCGCTGCTGCCGCGCGGCGCGGGCACCAGCCAGTGCGGCCAGACCACGGGCGCGGCCCTGGTGCTGGACAACAGCAAGCATTTCCGCAGGCTGCTGCAGCTGGACCCGGCGACCCGCACTGCCGTGGTGGAGCCCGGCATGGTGCTGGACCACCTGAATGCGGAGCTGAAAGCCCATGGCCTGTGGTACCCGGTGGATGTGTCCACCAGCGCCCAGGCCACGTTGGGCGGCATGGCGGGTAACAACTCCTGCGGCTCACGCTCGATCCGCTACGGCAACATGGTGCACAACGTGGCCGGCATCAGTGCCTGGCTGTCCAGCGGCGAGCAGGTGGAGTTCGGGCCTGTGGCGTCCTTAAGCCCGCGCGCCGCCGCCATTGCCGACTTTGTGCGGGACCTGGCAGGCACCCACCGCGCCGAGATCGAGGCCCGCTGGCCCAAGGTATTGCGCCGGGTGGCTGGCTACAACCTGGACATCTTCCACAACCAGAGCGAGAAGCCCTACACCAGCGACGGCAGCGTGAACTTGGCGCATCTGCTGGTGGGCGCCGAAGGCACCCTGGCCTACACCCGGAACCTGACACTGAACCTGGCGGAGCTGCCACGCGCGAAAGTGCTGGGGGTGGTGAACTTCCCCACCTTTCGCGCCGCCATGGAAGCGGCGCAGCACATTGTCAAGCTGGTACCCACGGCGGTGGAGCTGGTGGACCGCACCATGATCGACCTGGCGCTGGCCAATCCGGCCTTCAAGCCAACCATGGCTACGGCGCTGACCGGCTCGCCGGCCGCGATCCTGCTGGTGGAGTTCTCGGGGCCCGAACGCGCGACTCTGCTGGCGCGGCTGCGCGGCCTGGTGGCGCTGATGGGCGACCTGGGCCTGCCCGACAGCGTGGTCGAGATGGCCGATGACGCTGCGCAGAAGAGCCTGTGGGAGGTGCGCAAGGCCGGCCTGAACATCATGATGAGCCTCAAGGGTGACGGCAAACCGGTCAGCTTCATCGAGGACTGCGCCGTACCACTGCCGCATCTGGCCGAATACACCGACGCCCTGACCGAGGTGTTTGCACGCCATGGCACCCGCGGCACCTGGTACGCGCATGCCTCGGTCGGCACGCTGCATGTGCGCCCGATCCTGGACATGCGCACGGATGGTGCGGCCAAGATGCGCGCCATTGCCGACGAAGCGGCCGAGCTGGTGCGCAAGTTCAAGGGTGCCTACAGCGGCGAGCATGGCGACGGCCTGTGCCGCGGCGAGTGGATCGGCTGGCAGTTCGGCCCGGCGATCAATGAAGCCTTTCGCGCCATCAAGCAGCACCTGGACCCGGCGGGCCTGTTCAACCCGGGCAAGATCATCGACCCGCCGCTGATGGACGACGGCAGCCTGTTCCGCTTTGCCCCACCGGGCACGGCGCAGCCCTACCGCCGCATCGCGATCCAGCCGGTGCTGGACTGGTCGGCCTGGGACGTGAACGCCGACCCGGTGACCGAAGTGACCAGCGCGCCGGGCAGCGGTGGCGACAGTACCGGTGGCCTGGCCAAGGCGGTGGAGATGTGCAACAACAACGGCCACTGCCGCAAGTTCGACGCCGGCACCATGTGCCCGAGCTACCGCGTGACGCGCGATGAGCAGCACCTCACGCGCGGCCGCGCCAACACGCTGCGCCTGGCGCTCTCTGGCCAGCTGGGCGAAAACGCCTTCACCGACCATGCCATGCACGACACCATGGACCTGTGCGTGGGCTGCAAGGGCTGCAAGCGCGACTGCCCGACCGGCGTGGACATGGCAAAGATGAAGCTGGAGTTCATGGCGCACTACAAGGCGCGCCATGGCTGGAGCTGGAAGGACCGGCTGATCGCTCACCTACCCGACTACGCCGCCCTGGCCAGCCGCTTTGCCTGGCTACCCAACCTGCGCGACCAGCTGCCCGGCGCCGCCTGGCTGAGCGAGAAGCTGCTGGGCTTCTCCGCCAGGCGCAGCCTGCCGAAGTGGCGCCGCGACACCTTCTGGCGCCAGGCCATGGGCGAGGATGCCACGCCGGAACTGGCCGGGTTGTTCTCCAGCCGGGCCGACACCATCGCCACCGCACGCACTGGCGGCCTGGCCGCGGTACTGTTCGTGGACACCTTCAATGGCACGTTCGAAAGCGAGAACGCTCTGGCGGCCGCCCGGGTGCTGAACGCCGCCGGCTACACCGTGCACACCGTGGAGAAAGCGGACGGCCACCACTGCTGCGGCCGCACCTTGCTGGCCGGCGGCATGGTGGATGCGGCGCGCGAGCGCCTGGCCGCCTTGATCGACGCCCTGCTACCACTGGCCCAAGCCGGTGTGGCCATCGTCGGGTTGGAGCCCTCGTGTCTGCTGACGCTGCGCGACGAAGCCCTGGTACTGGGCCTGGGCGAGGACGCCGTGACGGTGTCGCAGCAGGCGCTGTTGTTCGAGGAGTTCATTGCCCGCGAACACAAGGCCGGGCGCTTCAATCTGGCAC
>JANMKM010000299.1:0-7832 GCA_031372035.1 Rhodoferax sp.
TAGCGAATTCTCGCCGCTCAGGCGTTGCAGGGCCTGGGTATCTTCATTGGTGTTGATGGTGCGCTCGGTGAACGGCACCACGCGCAGCATCAGCATGTTGCGTCCGGCACTGCACGGGCCGCAATTGGCCGAGCTGTAGAGCGTGACCGGGTAGCGGCTGGCAATCTGGCGCAACTCGTAGGGCAAGGTGGCTGGTGCGGTGTTCGACACCCGGGTACCCACCGGGCCGGACACCGTGACATTGTCCGCCGCGGCGGGTGGCTTGTCCGAAAAGGTGACGCGACCATCGGCGCCGACGATGCGGTACACCGCCTGTGCGTTGGCTGCGAGGCAGGTCAGGCCCAGCACTGCAGTACCGGCCAGTCGCCACAGGAATTTGCGGTTCGGGCTGCTCATCATGTTGCACAGTTCTCCATTGTCATGCCATGCCCTGGTGCCGCAACAGCGCGTCCAGCGTGGGCTCGCGCCCGCGAAATGCCTTGAAGGATTCCAGCGCCGGACGGCTGCCGCCGACTTCCAGGATCGTTTCGCGGTATTTTCTACCGGTTTGCACGTTTGGCAAGCCATCCTCGGTGGCGGTTTCCTCAAATGCCGCATAGGCGTCGGCGCTGAGCACCTCGGCCCACTTGTAACTATAGTAGCCGGCCGCGTAGCCCCCCGCGAATATGTGACTGAATGTGTGGGCGCTGCGACTCCACTGCGGCGGCTGCACCACGGCCACCTCGTCGCGCACCTGCTGCTGCAGTGGCACGATGTCCAGTGCCGGATCATGCGCGGTGTGCAGCAGCATGTCGAACAGACCGAACTCGATCTGACGCAGCGTTTGCAGGCCGCTCTGGAAATTCTTCGCCGCCAGCATCTTCTCGAACAAGCCGCGCGGCAGCGGCTCGCCGCTGTCGACGTGGGCCGTCATGTGCTTGAGCACGCTCCACTCCCAGCAGAAGTTCTCCATGAACTGGCTGGGCAGTTCGACCGCGTCCCATTCGACGCCGCTGATACCCGAGACATCGTGTTCGTTGACCTGGGTCAGCAGATGCTGCAGGCCATGACCGCATTCATGGAACAGCGTGATCACGTTGTCATGGGTCAGCAGCGCCGGCTTCTTCACACCGTCCACCTCTGCGCCTTCGGCGAAGTTGCACACCAGGTGCGCCACCGGGGTCTGCAGTTTGCCGTCGTCGGGGCGCAGCCAGCGGTTGCGCACGTCATCCATCCAGGCGCCGCTGCGTTTGCCGTTGCGGGCGCCCGGGTCCAGGTAGAACTGGCCCACCAGGATCGTGCAGGCCGGGCCAAGGGCAGTGGCCGGAACCACCCGCTCGATCCTGTAGAACTCCACGGCCGGGTGCCAGACGGCGGCCTGGTCGCGCCGGATACTGACATCGAAAAGGGTCTCGACAATTTTGAACAGCCCGGCCAGCACCTTGGGCGCCGGAAAGTACTGCTTGACCTCCTGCTCGCTGAAGGCAAAGCGTGCCTCCTTCAGCCGCTCGCCGATGTAGGTCCAGTCCCAGGCCTGTGGGTCTGACAGACCCAGTTGCTCTGCTGCAAAGGCGCGCATATCTGCCAGGTCCCGTTCTGCATGGGGCCGGGCGCGGGCTGCCAGATCTCGCAGGAAGGTCGTGACACTCTGCGCCGACTGCGCCATTTTCGGCACGATCGACAGTTCACCGAAATTGGCAAAACCCAGCAGTGCGGCCTCTTCCTGGCGCAGTGCCAGGATTTCGGCAATGGTGGTTGAGTTGTCGAACTTGCGGTGTTCCGGCGCCGACTGTTCGGAGGCGCGCGTCACATAGGCCCGGTACAGCAACTCGCGCAGCACGCGGTTGTGGCCGAACTGCATCACGGGCACGTAGCAAGGCTGCTTGAGGGTGAGGCGAAAGCCCTGCTGGCCGTTGGCCTGGGCCGCACTGACTGCGGCCTGGCGCACGTCGTCGGGCACGCCGTCGAGCTCGTCTGCTTGTGCCAGGTAGAAGAATGCGTCCGTGGCGTCGAGCGCGTTTTCGCTGAATTTCTGGCTCAGCTCGGCCTGGCGTTCCTGGATCCGGGCGAAGCGCTCGCGTTGTGCACCTTGCAGTTCGGCGCCACCGAGCACGAAATTGCGGATCGCATTCTTGCGTGCCTGGCGCTGTTCTGCGTCGAGCGACTCGGGCGCAATCTGCTTGTACTTGGCATACAGCCGCTCATCCGCGCCGAGCCGGGTGAAGAAGTCAGTCACCTTGGGCAGGGCATCGTTGTAGGCCGCGCGCAGTTCCGGCGTATCGGCCACCGCGTTGAGGTGGCTGACCACGCCCCAGGCCCGGCTGAGCCGGTCAGTGGCTACATCCAGCACGGCGGCGATGGGCTGCCATTGGGCTGGAAAGGCATCCGCGGTCACCTGCTGCAGCGCCTGGTCGCAGGACTGCAGCAGGCTGTCCATGGCCGGTGCAACATGTTCGGCCCGGACCTGGTCAAACAGCGGCAGGTCGGAAAAATCAAGCAGCGGATTCATCGGTGCATCACCTTCCATGATGTTTGTTCAAGCGGCGGCGCGTTCGGCCGCGTCCAGGGTGTTGACCAGCAGCATGGCGCGGGTCATGGGTCCCACGCCACCGGGAACGGGAGTGATCCAGTCCGCCACCCGGCTGACCGCGGCAAAGTCCACGTCACCGCAGAGCTTGCCCTGCTCGTCGCGGTTCATGCCGACGTCGATCACCACGGCACCGGGCTTGACCATGTCGGCGGTCAGCATGTTGCGTTTGCCAACCGCTGCGACCACCAGGTCGGCCTGCAACGTATGGGCCTTGAGATTGACCGTAGCGCTGTGGCAGATGGTCACGGTGGCGCTGGCCTGCAACAGCAGCATCGCCATGGGCTTGCCGACAATATTGCTGCGCCCGATCACCACCGCATGCTTGCCGCGCACTTGGTAACCGATACTGTGCAACATCTTCATGCAGCCGGCAGGCGTGCAGGGTGCGAAGCCGGGCCGGCCTACCATCAGCGCGCCAGCGCTGGCCACGTGAAAGCCGTCCACATCCTTGGCCGGCGCAATGGCTTCGATTACCCGATGCGCGTCAATATGCGGCGGCAGTGGCAGCTGCACCAGGATGCCGTGAATCGCAGGATCGGCATTGAGCTCGGCAAGACGCGCCAGCAATGCCTGTTCGCTCATGTCAGCCGGGTGCCGTTCCAGCAACGAGTGCAGACCGGCCTCCTGACTGTCCTTGACCTTGTTGCGCACATAGACCTCGCTCGCCGGGTCGCTGCCCACCAGCAGCACGGCCAGCCCAGGCGTTGTGCCACGTGCGCGCAGTGCGGCCACCCGGGCGGCGACCTCCAACCGGACCTGCCGGGCCAGGCCATTGCCATCGATCAGGCGTGCGCTTGGGGATTCCATGCATTCTCCTGCTGCATAAACAAAAACGCCCGCAAAGCTCCATCAGCGGGCGTGGATAGCTACAAAAAATATAGCACTACGGCTTGTTCGCGGTCTGGCCCAGGGCGATCTTCAGGAGGTCTGCGACTGTATTGGCATTGAGCTTTTCCATGATGTTGGCGCGGTGCGCCTCCACCGTCTTGATGCTGATGCCCAGGTCGTCCGCGATCTGCTTGTTCAAGCGGCCGGCGACGATGCGCTCCAGCACCTGCGACTCGCGCAGTGTCAGCTTGGACAGCAGGGCGTCACGGCTGGCTGCATGCTGGTGTTCCGAGAAGGTGCCCTTGGCATGCTCCAGCATGCGTTCCACCAGCCCCACCAGCTGGTCTTCCTTGAACGGCTTCTGGATGAAATCCATGGCGCCCTTCTTCATCGTGTCCACCGCCATCGGCACGTCGCCGTGGCCGGTGATGAAGACGATCGGCAGCGGTGAGCGGGTTTCGATCAGGCGGCTTTGCAACTCCAGCCCCGTCATGCCGCCCATGCGGATGTCGACGATCAGGCAGGCGACTTCACGTGCATCGTAGCGGCTGAGGAAGGTCTCGGCGGAGTCGAAGCAGCGTACCCGGTAGTCCTTGCCCTCCAGCAGCCTCTGCAGGGATTCCCGTACCGCTTCGTCATCGTCGACAACATAGACAGTGCCTTTGTTCGGAATCAAACTCATGCCTTGCCCAACGCCCGTTTTGGTCTGTCTGAAATGTCTGCAGCCAGCGGTGAAGACTCGTTCAGGGGGATCCAGAAAGAGAAACAGCAGCCCGTGACTTCCGCGCCATTGTAGATGTTCTCCGCCTTCATCCGGCCCTGGTGCGACTCGACAATCGAGCGGCACAGGTTCAGGCCGATGCCCATGCCGTCGGTCTTGGTGGAGTAGAAGGCCTCGTACAGCCGTTCCATCACTTCCGGTGCCAGGCCCTTGCCCGAGTCAGTGACCGAGAACTCGATCACGGCCTTGTCGTCCAGTTGCTTGGGTACCACCCGCAGCTCGACACCGCGCCTGGCGGTAGGGCGATTTGCTGCGTCCACCGACTCGGCCGCATTTTTCAACAGGTTCACCAGCACCTGTTCAATCAGGATCGGATCGGCCAACAGCTGCGGCAACCGTGCCGCCACATAGTGCGTCAGCCGCACATTGCGCCGGCGCAATTCGATCTCGGCCAGCTCCAGCGCCTCGGCCACCATGCCGGCCACATCCGACACTGTGCGGTTCGGTTCGCTGCGCTTCACGAAAGAGCGGATGCGCTGGATGATCTGGCCGGCGCGTTGCGCCTGGCGCCCGGTCTTGTCCAGGGCTCCCAGCAGGTCCTCTTCCGTGATCTGCCCGGACTTGATGCGCGACACCATGCCGTTGCAGTAATTGTTGATAGCCGTCAGCGGCTGGTTCAGTTCGTGCGCCACGCTGGATGCCATCTCGCCCATGGTGATCAGGCGGCTCGAGGTCTGCGCGCGCTGCGCCTGCGCCGCCGACTGCTCCTCGGCCAGCCGGCGCGCCGTAATGTCGGTGGCAATCACCATCTGCGCCAGCCGGCCGTCGACCCAGCTCAGGTAACGGGTGCGCACCTCCAGCCACTTGCCCAGGTCGGCCAGAAAGATCTCGGCGTTCTCGGCTTCGGTTTCCGGCAGCGAGTCCGTGGGCATGCCGACAAAGGAATCAACCTCGTCGGTGGATTCATCGTTGATCGGCTTGGGCGGCAGTCCGGCGCGCGCCACCAGCTGCAGATGGCCGTCGGACTGCACGCCGAACCAGAGGCGGTAGAGCTTGTTGGCGAACAGCAGTTCGTCGCCCGCCAGTGGTGCCACCGAGATCGAGGCATCCAGGGCCTCCAGCACCGTGGTGAAGCGCTCATGCGAGGCGGAAAGCTGCTCGCGGATCCGGTTTGGCTCCGTGATGTCGGTCATCGAGGTCATCCAGCCAGTCTGGGTGCCGCGGGCATCGATCAGTGGTGAGACGTAGAGCCGGGCATCGAACAGGCTGTTGTCGCGGCGCTTGACCCGTACCTGGATGCCACCGGGCGTGGTCCGCCCCGCCAGCTCATCGTCCAGGCGCGAGGCTAGGGAATCGCGGTCGGCCTCGGGCCAATACGGGAAGGGCGCGGTGCGGCCTACCAGTTCGGACTCGCTCCAGCCGGTCATCTGGCAAAAGGCGGCATTGACGTAGGTGATGCGGCCCTGCAGGTCGAGCGCCCGCATGCCGGTGAGCATCGAGTTGTCCATGGCGCGGCGGAAGTTGGTCTCTGCCACCAGCGCCTGCTGGGCCTGCATACGGCGGCGCGAATGGCGCCAGGTGGCAATCAACATCCACGCGGTCATGAAGCTCAAGACGCCGACCAGCCAGAACAGGCCATTGCCGATAAGGCCCAGCGACGTGCGGTAGGCCTGGGCCCGGATCACCAGACCGTTGCCCACGGGCGAGACTGGAACCTCGTATTCATTGGCCGGCGCAGCCCAAGGCAGCAGGCTGGTGGCCGAAGGGCGTGCCGGAATGGCCGTGCCGGCGAGCCGGTTGTTCTTTCCGTCCAGCAATGAGACGGCGTAGCGCGCCGACACCTCCGCTGGTATGCCGTAGCGGTACAGGCCATCGACCGAATACTCGGCCAGCACCACGCCCGCAAACTTGGCCCGGTCGGTGAGTGGAATGTGCAGTTGCAGCGGCGAGGCGCCGTCGGCGCTGGCCGTGCGCTGCACGTACACCGGCTGGTGCAGGTCGCGCGCCAGGCCGAAGGTGCTTTCGGTCTCGCCCTTGCGCAGCACGTCGCCAACATTGCGCACCATGCTGGCACCCAGGCTGGCAGTGCCGAAGCTGGCCTTGATGCGCCGACGCTCATCGATCCAGCTGATGCTCTCCAGGTCCGGGTACTGATTGATGAGCGACTCGGCCCGGCTGCGGAATTCCTCAGCGTCCATTTCCCGGTTCGAGATGTCGCGCGCCATGCGCATCAGCTGTTCCTGGCGTTCCAGCAAACGCAGCCGCAGCCGCTGCTGGGTGTACTCCACGTCGCGTCGCACGGCCTCCTGCTCGCGGTCGGTTTCCTCCAGATGCAGGTAACCGAATGCGGCCACGATGGCGGCCAGAAACAGCAACACGGCCGCCAGTGGCGCCAATGCCGCGTAGCGGTCCTGGTGCTGCGGTGCCAACCTGCGCCACCAGCGCCGTGCGCGCGCCAGTGCCGAGAGTTCCTGTGGACGGACGGAGGCAGGCGGGACGCTCAGCACGGAGGGCAGGGTCATAGCCCGAGTTTAGGGTAAGCCCTTGGAAGCTTTGCTCTGCAAGGCCATGCAGACGCGGCGGGTGTCGTGACTTTTTGATTTCATAATATGAAGTTATAAAGCACATGTTGAAATTTGATGAAAGTTGTGAGAAACTGGGGATACCGTACTAAATTACGTCCATAAGCAACCAGGAGACAAGATATGTCAGCAGTGCCGCAAAACCTGTTCGGCGCCAGCGCCAATGACGAAGACGCCCAGGAAACGCGGGAATGGATGGATGCCCTGTCGGCGGTAATCGCCAGCGAAGGCAAGGAGCGCGCCCATTTCCTGCTGGAACAGCTGCTCGAGCATGCCCGCCAGAACAGCATCGACATGCCGTTTTCGGCCACCACCGGCTATGTGAACACGATCGAGGCCGATGAGGAGGAGCGCTGCCCCGGCAACATCGAGATCGAGGAGCGCCTGCGCGCCTACATGCGCTGGAACGCCATGGCGATGGTGGTCAAGGCGAACCGGCATCACCCGGTGGACGGCGGCGACCTCGGCGGTCACATTGGCTCGTTCGCCTCGCTGGCACATATGTTGGGCGCCGGCTTCAACCATTTCTGGCATGCCGAGAGCGAAAACCACGGCGGCGACTGCATCTACATCCAGGGCCATGTCTCGCCCGGTGTCTATGCCCGGGCCTATCTGGAGGGTCGGCTGACCGAAGAGCAATTGCTCAACTTCCGCCAGGAGGTGGGCGGCAAGGGATTGTCGAGCTACCCGCACCCGAAGCTGATGCCCGAGTTCTGGCAGTTCCCGACCGTCTCGATGGGACTGGGGCCGCTGATGGCGATCTACCAGGCGCGGTTCCTGAAATACCTGCATGCCCGAGGCATTGCCAACACCGAGAACCGCAAGGTCTGGGTGTTCTGCGGCGACGGCGAGATGGACGAGGTGGAGAGCCTGGGTGCCATCGGCCTGGCGGCGCGCGAGAACCTGGACAACCTGATCTTCGTCATCAACTGCAATCTGCAGCGGCTGGACGGCCCGGTGCGCGGCAACGGCAAGATCATCCAGGAGCTGGAAGGCGAGTTCCGCGGCGCCGGCTGGAACGTGATCAAGCTGATCTGGGGCAGCAACTGGGACCCGCTGCTGGCGCGCGACAAGGACGGCGCGCTGCGCAAGATCATGATGGACACATTGGATGGCGACTACCAGGCCTTCA
>JANMKM010000271.1:0-2087 GCA_031372035.1 Rhodoferax sp.
AGCGGATATGCATCGGGGCCAGCGGGCGAGACTGGGAAACCAGACGGACCACGCAATCAAGGCCGGATATAAGGACGCAGCCGACTTCTTCGCACCGCAACACAAATTCTTCTTGCTACCCGGGAGGCATCCATATAAGACGACATGAAGGGTTACGGCACAGTCAAGCGCATCTTGGTGACGGGTGGAGCCGGCTTTCTGGGCTCCCACCTGTGCGAGCGCCTGATCGGCGAAGGCCATGACGTGCTCTGTGTTGACAATTTCTACACAGGTACCAAGCACAATGTTGCCCATCTGATGAGCAATCCGCGCTTTGAGCTGATGCGCCATGACGTGACTTTTCCGCTGTATGTGGAGGTTGACGAGATCTACAACCTGGCATGCCCGGCCTCGCCCATCCACTACCAGTACGACCCGGTCCAGACCACCAAGACCAGTGTTCACGGTGCCATCAACATGCTGGGGCTCGCCAAGCGCCTGAACGCAAAGATTCTGCAGGCATCAACCAGCGAGGTCTATGGCGACCCGAAGGTGCATCCGCAAACAGAAGACTACTGGGGCCACGTGAACCCGATCGGCATTCGCGCCTGCTACGACGAAGGCAAGCGCTGTGCCGAGACGCTTTTCTTTGATTACCACCGGCAGCACAGGCTGCAGATCAAGGTGGCACGCATCTTCAACACCTACGGGCCGCGCATGCACCCGAACGATGGTCGGGTGGTATCAAATTTCATTGTGCAGGCGCTCAAGGGTGAGCCGATCACGCTGTATGGCACAGGATCACAGACGCGGTCTTTCTGCTATGTGGACGACATGGTGGACGGCCTTATCAAACTGATGAACACGCCAGATGAATTCACTGGCCCGGTCAACATTGGAAATGCAGACGAGCTTACGATACTTGAGTTGGCCCAGCAGGTGATTGCGCTGACTGGAACCCACCCGCAACTGATATTTGGTCCCATGCCGTTGGATGATCCGTTGCAACGGCGACCAGACATTACGCTGGCTCGCGAATCGCTTCAATGGTGGCCAACCACCTCGCTAGTCTCGGGATTGACCAAAACCATCTCATACTTTGCAAGTATTGATGCCCACTGATGGTGCTGTCCGAAAGGCATCACCGGTCCCGGCAATTTCAGGCCCGAGACTATCGGCGCAACGCTCAGTGCCGCTTTTGTCGCACAAGCACGTCGCGGTAAACCGCCAAGTGCCCTTCTACGCTTCTCCGCCAAGAAAACTGGCGAGCCCATTCCATTGCCTTGGCGGCGCGTTCAGCCCGGGCAAAGTCTGGCAATGAAAGGACTTCCTGGAGCGCGGCCAACCAGCCCGAGAAGTCTTCAACCGCTACCGGCCAAGCCAGCGGCCCTACCAGGTCGACCAGACTGCTCACCGGGCTGAACAGGACCGGCGTGCCCGCAGCCTGGGCCTCCACGGCGGGAAAGCCGAATCCCTCGTAGAGGGTCGGATAGAGCGCCGCCAGCGCGCCCCGATAAAGCGTCACGAGTTCGCTGTCTTGAACGAAGGGCGCGAAGTGAACGCGACCACGCAGCTCTTGCGGTACCTGCTCGTTGGGGGCGGTTCCGGCTCCAAAGCCACAGGCAACAAGATGCATGTCCTCACGCCCGCATCTAGCAAGCAAGTCCAACGCCCAGGTGAATCGCTTGCGGAGTTGCGGTCCACCCAAATAGAGAAGGTATGGTGACGTACCCAGTACTTGCTGCAAAAGCGCGGGCAGCGGAAAACTCGTGGCCTCGAAAAACTCGTCGGCAATCCCGTGCGGCACCACGGTCAGCTTGTCCGCCAGCATGGGCCAGCGCGTGGCTATGTCTTTCCTGGATGACTCACTGATAGTGATAACAGCGGCGCAGTGTCTATAGGCGAGGCGCTGCACGTCGTGGAGGTAGA
This sequence comes from Rhodoferax sp., assembly GCA_031372035.1. Lineage (GTDB taxonomy): Bacteria > Pseudomonadota > Gammaproteobacteria > Burkholderiales > Burkholderiaceae_C > CAISIP01. Next base: position 1,909 of record JANMKM010000271.1, read on the forward strand.
AGTGCTGAAGGCGATCTGAACTCTCCTCGGCCCACATGACGGTATCGTGAATTGTCACGATTGTCGGGACAGGCTGCCAGATCGGCACGGTGTTCTCGGCGCAGTGCAGCAATTGCACGCCCGAACGGCGAACATGCAGGGGCAGACCCAACTGCTCCCACAAGCGAAACCGATCCCCG
>JANMKM010000404.1:0-21433 GCA_031372035.1 Rhodoferax sp.
GATTGCCGCCAAGATCATTGCCCGCACCCGTGAGCCATTGCAGCTGGGCGAGCGAACCCTGCTGCTCACCACCAGCATCGGCATCGCCTTTCAGGCGCGGACCGAGCGGCCGGTCGCCGCAGCCAGGCTGCTGGCATGCGCCGATGAAGCGTTGTATGAAGCCAAGGGAGCTGGGCGCGACCGGTTTCACCTGACACCGACTGGCTAAAGAACGGCGAAAATAGCATCCACCCCCCTGTAGCAGGAGCCGATCATGAACCCGCAAGGATTTGCCGAATTTGCCGCCCAGGCCAGCGCCCTGGGCTATCACGAGACTCTGGAGCGCATCTGGCCACCCAACGCCGTGGTGGAGGACCATGTCCATGCGTTTGCCGCCAAGGCTGTGGTGGTACGCGGCGAGATGTGGCTCACCGTGGGCACTGAAACCCGGCACCTTTTGCCCGGCGGCGAGTTTGAACTGGCACCTGGCGTGGTGCACTCCGAGCGCTATGGAGTGGAAGGAGCCGCCGACTGGGTGGCGCGGCGCAAGGGTTGATGTTCCTGGCCCTTGACGCAGCGCAACCCAGCAGCACCTCGTCGCCCTGGATGTCCCCGCAAGAGCGCATGGATACGACATGCATTGACCCATGCCGGCCCATGGCGGGGCAGGTTCGGCAGCGGCCAAAGGCGTCCGCTCCATCGTCAAGCCGCAGCAGCTCGGCCACTTCATCCAGGGTGAAACCCAGGCGTTGCGCGGCCTTGACAAATTTCACCCGGGCCAACCCCGCCTTGGTATAGCGGCGGATGCCACCGGGTGGCTTGTGCGGTTCGGTGATCAGGCCCTTGCGCTGGTAGAACCGGATGGATTCCACATGCGCGCCAGCCGCCCGCGCCAAGGTGCCAATGGCGAAAAGTTCTGTGCTTGCCTGCACATGTCTTGACTCCGTACCCAACTACGGATTCCGGCCATGAGCTGCGCGGTGTGCCCCATCACGGTCAAGAAGGCCTTGACCCAGCTCGACGGGGTGCAAGACGTCAAGACCGACCTGCCCGGCCTGCGGTCATGCCAGGCAGGAAACCATGCCCACCGACGCTTGCCAATGGACTTATGAGTGCCAGCAGTGTCGCAGCGTGTTTCGGCCGCTGCCCGGTGATTGCTGCGTCTTCTGCTCGTATGGCACCATGCCGTGCCCGCCGAAGCAGCAAGGTGGCGCCGTCGGCGGCTTTTGCGGGTAGAAAGAACTGTGCCAGCCCGCAGGCATCAATCCTTGTGCTTGCCCTTGTCCTTGTCCTTGTGCTTGCCGCCCTTGCCGCGGTCGCCCTGGTCATGGTCGTCGTCGCGCCCTTGCCCGTTGCGGTTGTCGCGCGATGACGCATAGGTCTTCTGGTACCAGGACTCCTGCACGAAATAGACCGGCTGGCCACAGGCGTTGTAGCTGGCGCAGTGCTTGGCCCACTTCTTGGCGTGGCCGGGCGGCACCCGCAGATACAGTGGTTGCTGCACCACGGTCACCGGCATGGGGGTGATGAGGACCGGGCGCGAGTAAATGACAACCGGGGGAGGCTGGTTGCCCAGATCAATGCGCCCGTAGAAGCCGGGCTGGCCGACAACGACAGAAACGCTCACGTCACTGGCAAAGGCGGATGTGGTGGCTGCGAACAGGCACCAGGCCAACAATTGGTTCTTCATGCAATGGCTCCAGAACGAGATTTGAAAATCAGCACGTTGTCAACCTCAAGTGCGCGGCTCGCCCTGCTCATTGACGGTCAGGGTGGGGCCAGGCTGTGTGGCCATCTGGATGCGGTGCTCCAGCCCACGGAAGGTGTAGGTGACGTCCCAGTATGCGGGCGCGGCCTGGCTGGGTGTGCTGCTGCAGCGTTGCACGTCCTGCGGCTGGACCGGCTGGCCATTGCGGTCGCGGCCCACATTGGCGCCTACCACCGCGCCGGCAAATGCACCGCCGACTGTGGCCACGTCTTTGCCGGTACCGCCACCCACCTGGTGCCCCAGAATGCCACCGATCAAGGCACCAGCCAGTGCACCGCCCATGTTGACGTCGCCGCGGCCCTGGGCTACCGGCTCGCGCTCGACCCAACAGCGTTGCTCCGCCGGACCCATCACGGCGCGAACGGTCGTAATGTTGACCTCGTACAGGCGGTCGTCGTTGCGCCGCCGGTTGTCATACACCGCAACCGGCGTCGGTGCGTAGCGGTTGTCGTCCACCCGTGCTTCCCACCGCACCGAGCGCACGGACGAGATATTTTTGTTCATGCCCATGGCGTCCAGGGACGGGTAGCGCCCTGGGCGCAAGACGACACAGCGACCACGAAACTCGGCGTCCGAGCAGGCCTCCCAGCGCTCGCCGAGTACCACCGCTGACGCGGCGCGGTCGTTGAAGCCCGCCCGGCCAAAGTCGTCAACCTGCTTGTCGGCCGTGAACGAACGGCCTTCGAAGCCTTCGCGCTCATAAAAGATCACCTGGGCCGCCATTTGCTCGGGCGTGCTGCGGTTGTCCTCGATGCGGTCATTGCGGTCAAAGGCACGCACCGACGAGATGCGGTCATTCAGCCCCATCGCCTGCAGCGAAGGGTACTGACCCGGGCGCAGCATGGCACAGCGGCCGCCGTAGCGGATGTCCTCGCAAACCACCCAGGGCGAGCCAACCACTACCACCGAGGAGGCACGGTCATTGAATCCGAATCGGCCGAAGTCTTCTATCGGATTGCTCACCGAGAACGAACGGCCCTCGAAGCCTTCGCGCTCATAGAAAGTCACCTGCGCTGCCGCCACCACCGGCGCAAGCCGGTATTCCTCAACGCGTTCGCCGCGCTCGATGGCGCGCACAGACGAGATCCGGTCGTTCAACCCCATCGCTGACAGGGAAGGATACTGGCCCGGCCGCAGCACGACGCAGCGGCCACCGAAACGAACCTCCTCGCAGGCTTCCCAGCGTTCGCCTTGCACCACCACGGACGACGCCCGGTCACTGAAGCCGAAGCGCTCGAAATTTCCGATCTGCCGCTCCGTGGAGAACGACCGGCCCTGAAAGTTGTCATGCTCATAAAACGTCACCTGGGCCATCGCCTGGCCGGCAAGGACCGCGGCAGCTATTGCCAGCGCGCTCTTGAATGTTGTCATCATGGAATGCTCCTGTGTCTTTCGATGCAGGCAGAGTACGATGATCGAGAGCCGCTATCTGTGCGGCGTCGCACAGAGCACTCCTGTCAATGTAGCAATCGCACATGCCGACCGAATCACCCGAAGCAACCCGCAGCACACTGCGCCAGATACCGCGCGGCATCTGGGTGCTGGGTCTGGTCAGCCTGCTGATGGACATTTCCTCGGAGATGATCCACAGCCTGCTACCGCTGTTCATGGTCACGACGCTGGGCATGGGGGTGTTCACGGTCGGGCTGATTGAAGGCCTGGCGGAGGCCACGGCGCTGATCGTCAAGGTGTTCTCCGGTGCCTTGAGCGACTACCTGGGCAAACGCAAGGGGCTTGCGCTGCTGGGGTATGCGCTCGGTGCCCTGAGCAAGCCGCTGTTCGCGCTGGCACCCGGCGCTGGCATGGTGCTGGGTGCCCGCCTGCTGGACCGGGTGGGCAAGGGCATCCGCGGCGCGCCGCGCGACGCACTGGTGGCCGACATCGCGCCACCCCATCTGCGCGGTGCCGCCTTCGGCTTGCGCCAGTCGCTCGATACCGTCGGCGCCTTTTTGGGGCCGTTGCTGGCCGTGGGTCTGATGCTGCTGTGGGCCAACGACTTCCGCGCCGTGTTCTGGGTGGCCGTGGTGCCAGGGCTGCTGGCAGTGGCGCTGCTGCTGTTCGGCGTGCAGGAGCCGGAGCGGCCGGCTGGGGCCAAACGCAGCAACCCGATCCGGCGCGAGAACCTGAGCCGTCTGAACGCGCCCTATTGGTGGGTGGTGGGCATCGGTGCCCTGTTCACGCTGGCACGCTTCAGCGAGGCCTTTCTGGTGCTGCGGGCCCAGCAGGCCGGCATTGCCCTGGCGCTGGTGCCGCTGGTGATGGTGGCGATGAGCCTGGTCTATGCGCTCTCGGCCTATCCGTTTGGCAAGCTGTCAGACCGGGTCAGCCACACCCGGCTGCTGGCCGTGGGGCTGGTGGTGCTGGTCGCGGCGGATCTGGTGCTGGCTTCCAGCAGCCACTGGAGCGCGCTGCTGGCCGGGGTGCTGCTGTGGGGCGTGCACATGGGCATGACCCAAGGGCTGCTGGCGACGATGGTGGCCGACACCGCGCCGGCGGACCTGCGCGGCACCGCCTACGGTTTCTTCAACCTGGTCAGCGGCATCGCCATGCTGCTGGCCAGTGGCCTGGCGGGATGGCTCTGGCAGTACCAGGGCGCTGCCAGCACGTTCTACGCCGGGGCCGGCTTCTGTTTGCTGGCGCTGCTGGCACTCCTGTTTCAGCCACTGCGACAGAAAGCCTGAGCGGCCAGCAAGGCCCTCAAAGCATCACAGCCTTTGATCTTGTCTTGTTCTCGTACATTGCGCGGTCCGCAGCAGCCAGTAGCCCATGCATGTCCCTGTGGGTCGCGAGGTCGAATTCAATGACGCCCACACTGAACCTGATGTCGTAACCCCGCTGTGCTTCCTGGTTCCTTATCGTCAGAACTTCTTGCAAGCGGCTCAGAATCACCTCTGTTTCATCGGCTGTGGTACCGGTTAACAGCACCACGAACTCGTCACCTCCCAACCTGCCGACTACATCACTGTCCCGCATGGCGTGAAGCAGCACTTCGGAAAATGTGATCAGGGCACGGTCACCCTCGGCATGACCGAGGGTGTCGTTCACAGCCTTGAAGCCGTTCAAGTCGAAGAACAGAGCGGTTGCCGGTCGCTGCATCCGCAGGCATACGTTCAATGCATGCGTGGCCAGTGTTTCGAAGCCTCGGCGATTCGAAAGCCTGGTCAGCTCATCGGTGGATGCCAGTTGCACTGCGGACAGTTCCTGCTCTGCCATGCGAGCCAGGTCGCGCAGCAACACCAGGTCTTCCTCAGACATTTCCCTGGGATTCACATCGATCAAACACAGCGTGCCCAATTTGCTGCCGTTCAGTACCTTCAAAGGACATCCTGCATAGAACCGGATGTTGGGCGCATCTGTCACCAGGGGGTTGTCATGAAATCGATGATCAGCCAATGCGTCAGGAATTACAAGAACGTCGTCTTCCAGGATCGCGTGACCACAGAAGGAAATGTCCCGCGGCGTCTCCGTCGCATTCAAGCCAACGCAAGACTTGAACCACTGTCGATTTTCATCAACCAGACTGACCAGTGCAATGGGAACACCAAACAGCCGCTTTGCAAGTCGCGTCAGGCGATCAAAGCGCTCCTCCGGCGCCGAATCCAGAACGTTGAGTGACCGGAGGGTGTCTAGCCTCTGAGATTCGTTTGCGGGTGTGGAGGGTGCGAGCACAGCGCGTTCCTGGATTTGGAAAATGGTTCAGGGTCAATTATCAGGGTGGCCAGGAATTTCATAAAGCTGACTTTCCTGTGAGCTTCGTTGTGAATGAACGTGCCAGGGAAGCGACCATGCCGCGAAGCCCATGGACAAGGCGCGATGTGCCAAGTCACCTATCGCAACCGGGGTTCAGCCGCGCAGCGCCTTCAGCTGGTCCTGCGCATCCGATTTCAGTTTCTTGCGCAGCTCCGGCTTGAACGCCAGGGCGCGTTCAAACGCGGCAGCGGCCCGAGCCTTGTCACCCAGACCCTGCAGACACTGGCCAATGCGGTAGTGCCCCTGGGCCCGCGGCTCGATCACCTGGGCCTGCTCGAACAGCGCCAGAGCTTCGCGCAGCTGACCCTGCTCCTGCTGGTTGCGGGCCAGGCCGAAGACGCCGGCTTCGTTCTGCGGAAAACGCTGCGCCACCTGCTTGAACAGCCGGTCGCTGTCGGCGTACTGCTTCTCCTGCGCCAGACCGGTGGCAATGCCGACCAGTACACCGCGCTGGATATCCGCCAATGCGTCCGATCCGGTTGTCTGCGCAGCCAGGGCCTGCTTTTCGGCCTGGGCGTACTTGTCGTCGGCCAGGTCCACATAGGCCTGCAGCAACACTGCAGCCTGCGGCTGGGTCTTCTGGGTGTCACTCGCCAGCGCTTGCGCCTTGCCCTTGCCGCCGCCCACAATGCCGGGCGCCAGCAGGTAGTACTGCAGCAGCGAAAAACGGGCCCGGTGGTTGGCCGGGTCCAGCTCCAGCGCCCTTTGGAACGCGTCGCGGATCTTCGTGGCATAGCCCATGGCCGACAGCAACCCGCCGGCCGAGGCTTTGCGCCCCAGCACGTTGCCCAGGGTCTCATGACAGTCGGAGCGCTCCGGGTGGGCGGCGATGCACCTGGTAGCAAAGTCCGCAGCCTCGTCCAGCCGCGACTCGTTGCCCTCCAGCAAGATCAGCTCGGCCCGGGCAATCAGGGCATCGGCATTGCCGGGCTCCTGTGCCAGCGGGGCGGCAACGGCCTTGTCCACCTCCGTCAACTTGCGCGCCTTGATGGCGGCAGAGTACTCGTGCGCTGACGCGCTTGGCAGGAGCAGCCAGGGGCACAACAGCACAATGGTGAGGGCGAAGGTACGGACTTGCATGGAAAGACTGGGCGGGGATTGAAAGCGGCAGATTATCGCCACCGGGTGAATGCCAGCCAGAAAACCAGTCGCGGCGCGTTACAGTTCCGGCACATGCCTTTCGCCGATTTCCTGATTCCGCCCACGCTTGACGCCAAGCAGGCGCTGCGCCTGCGTCGCTTCGGCCTGGCGGCATTGAGCTACACCCTGTGCACGGCGCTGGTGGGGGTGGCCTGGACCTTCGAGCTGCTGGACAGCACCAGCGCCCTGACCATGACCCTGGCGATCGTGGTGATCAACCTGGTCACCTACGCTGTGCTGCGCTCGGGCTTGAACCTGCGCTTTCGCGACCCAAGCCTGACGCAGCTGCAGATCCTGCTGGCCATCACCATCCTGATGCTGCTGATCTACAACATGAACGAAGGCCGGGTGGTGGCGCTGCTGGCCTGCTTCATCGTATTTCCCTTCGGCGTGTACAACCTGAGCACGCGCAAGTTCGCGATCGTCACGCTCTATACCCTGGTGGCCTACTCCGCCGTGATCCTGGGCCTGATGCTGTACCGGCCCACAGCCATCGAAAACCTGGCGCTGGAATGGATGAGCTGGCTGATGCTGGCCGTGATCCTGCCCTGCTTCGCCCTGGTGGGTGGCCAGATCAACAGCCTTCGCCTGCAGTTGCGGGAGCGCGAGGCACGTTTTCGCAATCTGACGCAGCTGTCTTCCGACTTCTACTGGGAGACCGACGCCATGCACCGCATCAGCAGCAGCAGCCACGGCTCGCAGCACCGGCCGGTGTTTCCGGACGCGCAGCAGATGGGCAAGGCGCGCTGGGAAGTGCCAGCGATATATCCGGACGAAGCCGGCTGGGCGGCGCACCGGGCGACGCTGGATGCGCACAAGCTGTTCCGCAACTTCGAGGTGGGACGCTTTGGCCCGGACGGCAAAGAGCGACATCTGTCGATCAGCGGTGAACCAATTTTCGACGCCAGTGGCGCCTTCCGCGGCTACCGCGGCATCGGCCGCGACTTCACAGAGCGCAAGCGGGCCGAGCAAGCCATGGCGCGGCAGGCGCGGCAACAAGGCCTGATGGCCGATTTCGGCCAGCAGGCACTGGCCAATGCCCCGCTGGAGCAGCTGTTTGACCAGGCCGTGCTGGCCACCGCACGTGGCCTGGACACCGTGTATGCCCGGGTGCTGCAGATGGGGCCAGACGGCCTGAACCTGATGCTGCGCTCGGGAACCGGCTGGAAGGCTGGCAGCGAAGCGGGCGAACGCAACGAATCGACCTCGCGCTATGCCCATCTGGCCGGCAGCGCGGACCCCGTGATCACCGGCGACTTCGCCGTGGAGACCCGCTTCTCGCCTTCGCCGCTGCTGGTCAACCACCATATCCGCAGCGCGGTGGAAGTGGCGATCGGTGGCGCCAACAGCAACCTGGGCGTGCTAGGTGCCTACGCCACCCGGCCGCACCACTTTGCCCTGGACAGCATGAGTTTTCTGCAGAGCATCGCCAACACGCTGGCCACGGCCATCGAGCGCGAGCGGGTCAAGCAGCGCCTGATCCAGCTGGCACAGTTCGATGCGCTGACCGGCCTGCCGAACCGCAGCCTGTTCATGGACCGGTTCGCGCAGACGCTGTCGCAGTCGCAGCGCAATGGCTGGAAGGCGGGCGTGATGTTCGTGGATCTGGACCGCTTCAAGTCGGTCAACGACCGTCTCGGCCATGGTATCGGTGACCAGCTGCTGATGGAAACGTCGCGCCGGCTGCTGGCGTGCGTGCGCTCGGTCGACACGGTGGCACGGCTGGGTGGCGACGAATTTGCGATCGTGCTCTCGGACTTGACGCGCCCGGATGACGCCGCACTGCTGGCGCAGAAGGTGGTGGCGTCCATTGCCCGGACCTATGAGCTGGGCGGCCAGGAGGTGCATGTCTCGGCCAGCGTGGGCGTGAGCATCTATCCGGACGACGGTACCGAAGCCGATCTGTTGCTGAAGAATTCCGACACCGCCATGTACCGGGCCAAGGAGCAGGGCAGCAACAACTACCAGTTCTACCTGCCACACATGAACGAGACCGCAATGGCGCGGCTGGCCATGGAAGCCGAACTGCGCGGCGCACTGCAGCGTGACGAATTCCTGCTGCACTACCAACCCAAGGTGGACATCGCCAGCGGCAGCATCAGCGGCTTCGAGGCGCTGCTGCGCTGGCAGCATCCGGCACGCGGCCTGGTGCCACCGCTGGAGTTCATCTCGGTGCTGGAGGACACCGGCCTGATCGTGCCGGTAGGCGCCTGGGTGGTGCACAGCGTCTGCCAACAACTCGCCGTATGGCAAGTGGCCGGCGTGCTGGTACGGCCGGTGGCCGTGAACCTGTCGGCACGGCAGTTCCACCAGAGGGACCTGGATGCCATGATCGGCCAGATCCTGCACGACACCGGCGTGGACCCGCGGCTGCTGGAGTTCGAATTGACGGAATCCATGCTGATGCATGACCCCGACGCGGCCGCCGGCATGCTGCGCAACCTGAAAGCCCGTGGCGTGCGGTTGTCGGTGGACGACTTCGGCACCGGCTATTCCAGCCTGTCCTACCTGAAGCGCTTTTCGCTGGACGCGCTGAAGATCGACCGGGCCTTCATCCACGACGTGACCACGGATGCCGATGACGCCACGATTGCCGTGGCCATCATCAGCCTGGCCCACAACCTCAAGCTCAAGGTGGTCGCTGAAGGCGTGGAGACCGTGGAGCAGCTGGCCTTTTTGCGCAGCAATGCCTGCGACGAAATGCAGGGCTTCCTGTTCGCCCGGCCGTTGGCCCTCGACGACGCCACCCGGGCCCTGACCGAATGCTGGAGCCTCGGGCCGCACCCAGGCGACAGTGTCGCGCCGCCAGCCATGGCTAAACTGCCGGATGGCCCACCCTGACGGCGCGCGCCGTCAACGCAAGGAAGCACCATGAACGCCACCTTCACCCGCATGGACCACAGCACCGCCCAGGACTGGCAGGTCATCTCCACCGAATTCATGCAATTCAGCAAGACCCTGCCGGACCGGGTGCTGGCGCATCTGCAGTTGCTGGCCGGCGATTTCGGCGGCTTCGCCGTGGACCGCCACACCCATTGCCGCCAGACCGCCACCCGGGCCTTGCGCGACGGTCGCGACGAGGAGTATGTGGTCTGCGCCCTGCTGCATGACATCGGCGACACCCTGGGCACCTTCAACCACCCGGACATCGCCGCCGCCATCCTCAAGCCTTTTGTCAGCGAAGCCAACCTCTGGATGGTGCAGAACCACGGCATCTTCCAGGGCTACAACTTCTTCCACCACATCGGCATGGACCGCAACATGCGCGACATGTTCCGCGGCCATGCGCACTATGACCGCACCGAAGAGTTCATCGCGCTGTACGACAGCCCGGCCTTCGACCCTGGGGCCAAAGCCCTGCCGATCAGCGAGTTCGAGCCGATGGTGCGCCGTGTGCTGGCGCAGCCGCGCAACACGATCTACAAATCGGTCGTGCAGGAGCAGCCGGCCACGGCCGGGTCGTGAACGGCTGCGCCGCTCCCAAGACCGGCCCCGCGCGGCCGGCAGCCAGTCCTGGGAACGAGGGCCTCAGGCTTGCCAAACGCGTTGCCGAGATGCTGCCTTGCTCACGCCGCGAGGCCGAGCAATACATCGAAGGTGGCTGGGTGCGGGTCAACGGCCTGGTGGTGGAAACACCGCAGTTCAAGGTGCAGGACCAGCGGGTGGAGCTCGACCCCAAGGCCACGCTGGACCCGGTATCGCCCGTCTCCCTGTTGCTGCACAAGCCTCCCGGCTACGCCTGGCAGGGGATGCCGAAACCGGCGCTGCAGCTGCTGGTCAAGGGTAACCGCTGGGGTCGACGACCGTAGCGGTGTGCGGGTGCTCAAGCGCCACTTTGTGGACCTGGAGTGTGTCACGCCGCTGGAGACAGGCGCCGGCGGCCTGCTGGTGTTCACCCAGGAATGGAGCATCCGGCGCAAGCTGCTGGAAGATGCGGCACTGGTGGAAAGCGAAGTCATGGTGGATGTCCAGGGCGCCGTGACGCCCGAGGCCCTGCAGCGCCTGAACCGGGCGCCCATGGTCGAGGGCCGGGCTTTGACGGCGGCCAAGGTCAGCATCAATCACCAGAGCGATGGCGTCACGGGCTTGCGCTTTGCCGTCAAGGGCCACACACCCGGACGCATTGCCGCCCTGTGCGAAGCCGCTGCGCTGCGGATCACGGGCATGAAGCGCATCCGCGTCGGCCGGGTCGCCATGGCCGGCCTGCCCGCTGGCGCCTGGCGCTACCTGCAGCCGCAAGAGCGCTTCTGAGAACACGGCCTGGTTGCCGCCGCTATGTGTGGCACCGTACAGACAGCCAGACTGTGGGCCGCTAGCATGCCGCACCGGAGGTTCGGCAGCCCCGTCCCTCCTCTCCACCATCCAGCAGGTCTCTTGCATGTCCGAATCGGCAGTCGTTTCCGCTCCCGCCAATGAATCCAGTTTCACCGGCACCGCGCTCGCCATCCTGGCTGCCAACATCCTGATTGTTGACGACAAGGAAGCCAACATCCGGTTGCTGGAACAGGTACTTCGCCTTGCCGGCTACAGCCAAGTCAGCAGCACGCTGCAGCCCCAGGAGGTAGCGGCGCTGCACCGCGAACACAGCTATGACCTGATCCTGCTGGACCTGCAGATGCCCGGCATGGACGGGTTTGCGGTCATGGAAGGGCTGCAGCGCGCCGGTGCCGACGCCTACCTGCCGGTGATCGTGCTTACGGCCGAGCCGGGACACAAACTGCGCGCCCTGCAGGCCGGCGCCAAGGACTTCATCAGCAAGCCCTTTGACCTGGTGGAGGTCAAGACCCGCATCCACAACATGCTGGAAGTGCGGCTGCTGCACAAACAGCTGGGTCGCCACAACCACCAGCTCGAGCAGCTGGTAAAAGAGCGTACGGCCGCCCTGGTCGAGAGCGAGGAACGGTTTCGCAACCTGACACGGCTCGCCTCCGACTGGTACTGGGAACAGAACGAAACCGGCAGCTTCACCCAGGTCTCGGGCCCGGTGCTGGAAATGCTGGGCATCCGAGTCACCGGCTTCCTCGGCCAGAACACCGACAACGCGCGGACCGGCTGGAACGAGACCGAGCGCGAGCAGCTGCGCCAGAAGATCCTGGCGCGCGAGCTGTTCATCGACTTTCGCTTCGGCCGCGTCAACCCCGACGGCTCGCGCCAGCACTTCCGGGTCAGCGGCGAGCCGATGTTCGACAAGTCGATGCGCTACATCGGCTACCGCGGCATCGGCGCCGAGCTCAGCAGTCCCGGCTAGGGCCGGCAACCCGGGCCTGGCACACGTGTGTGCGTTTGCGCACATACGCGTCCGTGCCATTGCTCTAGCCTGCAAACATCCATGCAAGCTGCTCCCGCACCACCCGCCGAATTCGCCCAACCGACAGCGCAGCAACTGGCACTGTCAGGGGCGTGGACAGCCCGCACCCTGGGTTCTGTAGCCACGCGTCTGGCGGCGCTGCAACCAGCCGCTTCGGCCAGGATCACCGCCGACGCATCCGCCATCAGCGCGCTCGACACTGCCGGCGCCTGGGTCCTGTTCCAGCTGGTGCAGCGGCTGCGCGCCGAAGGCAGCGAACTCCAGCTGCAAGGGCTGCCGACGCGCTTCACCCAACTCATGGATGTGGTGGCACAGCATGCGCAAGCCAAGGATGTGCAGCCACAGGCGAAGCCCGCCTGGGCACTGTCGGCGCTGGGCCAAAGCGCCCAGGCCAGCGCTGCCCAGGCGCTGGCGCTGTTGCAGTTCGTCGGCGAAAGCGCCATCGCCCTGGGCGGCACGCTGACACACCCGGCACGGCTGCGCTGGCGCCCGGTGCTGTTCAACATCCGCACGGCCGGCTTCGAGGCTTTGCCCATTGTCGGCCTGCTGTCGTTTCTGCTGGGCGTGGTGGTGGCCTACCAGGGTGCCAGCCAGCTGCGCCAGTACGGCGCCAACATCTTCGTCGCCGACCTGGTGGGCCTGTCGATGCTGCGCGAGTTCGCACCGCTGATCACCGCCATCATCGTTGCCGGCCGTTCCGGTTCGGCCTATGCCGCGCAGATCGGCACCATGTCCGTGACCGAGGAGATCGACGCCATGCGCACCATCGGCATCGCGCCGCTGGAGCTGCTGGTGCTGCCCAAGCTGATCGCGCTGGTGATCGCCCTGCCCCTGTTGACCATGTTTGCCGACGTCCTGGGCGTGTTTGGCGGCATGCTGATGGCACGGTCGCAGCTGGACGTGGGCTTTGTGGAATTCATCGAGCGCTTTGTCAAGGCGGTCAGCGTCACCTCGTACCTGATCGGCATCTGCAAGGCACCGGTGTTTGCTGCCATCATCGCCGTCGTTGGCTGCTTCCAGGGCTTCGCCACCCGGGGCGGCGCCGACAGCGTGGGGCGCCAGACCACGCGCAGTGTGGTGCAGTCCATCTTTCTGGTGATCGTGGCCGACGCGCTGTTCTCGGTGGCCTTCAGCGCCCTGGACCTCTGACATGGCCACCCAGGACGCCGAAGCCGTGATCGAACTGCGCCAGGTCGCGACCCGCTTTGGCGAGCACGTAGTGCATTCCGATGTCAGCCTGGCGGTGCGGCGCTCCGAGATATTTGCCCTGATCGGCGGTAGCGGCTCGGGCAAGTCCACATTGCTGCGCGAGATGATCCTGCTGCAGCGCCCGGACGCGGGCTCGATCCGGGTGCTCGGCAATGACCTGCAGCAACTGACTGATGCCGACACATTGGCGCTGCGCCAGCGCTGGGGCGTGATGTTCCAGCACGGCGGCTTGTTCGGCGCCCTGACGGTGCTGGAAAACGTCGGCCTGCCGCTGCGCGAACACACGGCCCTGCAGAGCACGCTGATCGACGAGATTGCCGCCTGGAAGATTGACCTGGCCGGCCTCAAGCCAGAGGTCGGGGCCCAGTATCCGGCCGAACTCAGCGGCGGCATGATGAAACGCGCGTCCCTGGCGCGGGCCCTGGCACTGGATCCGGAACTGCTGTTCCTGGACGAGCCCACCGCCGGGCTGGACCCGGGCAGCGCCGGTGGCGTGGACGAACTGGTGCTGGAACTGCGTGAGCTGTTCGGCCTGACGATCGTGATGATCACGCACGACCTGGACCTGCTGTGGCAGGTGGCGGACCGGGTGGCGGTGCTGGGTGAAGGCACGGTCCAGGGGGTGGGCTCCATGACCGAACTCTCCACCATGCCGCAAGCCGCGATCCGCCAGTTCTTCGACGGCCCGCGGGCCCGCGCGGCGCAGGCTGCACAAGCCAAGCCGGCAGCAAACAGCAACGGGGTGGCGACATCGAAACCAAGGTAAACAGCACACTGGTTGGCGCCTTCGTGCTGGTTTTCGGCGCGGTGCTGGTTGCGGGCGTCCTGTGGCTGGCCGCGGGCGGTGCGCTGCAGAAACACTACGACCTGTATCTGGCGATCGAGGACGAATCGGTGGCCGGGCTGAACCTGAACGCGCCGGTGAAGTACAGCGGCGTGGACGTCGGCAAGGTGCGCGCCATCACGCTCGACCCCGGCAACCCGCAGCGGGTGATCCTGCTGTTTGCCATCGAACGCGGCACGCCGGTGAAGGTGGACACGGTGGCCGTGCTCAAGACCCAGGGCCTGACCGGCATTGCCTATGTGGAACTCAGTGGCGGCGCCAAGGATGCCGCGCCGCTGCTGGCAACGCCGGGCAGCGAATACCCGGTGATCCGCACCAAGCCCTCGCTCAGCGCCCGGCTGGAGAACGTCCTGACCACGGTGCTGGCCAAGCTTGACAGCACCTCCACCAATATCGATGCGGTCCTGAGCGCAGCCAACCGCGCTGCGTTCTCCAGTGCCCTCGCAGACATTGCCGCGGTGGCCCGGACCGTGGCGGCACGCACCAGCACCATTGACGCCAGCATCAGCAATGCCGGTCGGACCCTTGACAGTGCGGCCCGGCTGACGGCGCAGGCCGGGCCGGTGCTCGAGCGCGTGGGGCATGGCGCAGACGCGGTGGAGAAAATGGGCAATGAAGTCGCCCTGACCAGCGCCACGGCCGGCCGCACCGTGGATTCTGTCGGCGCCGACGTCAAGCGCTTCACCGCAGACGCCCTGCCAGAGCTGCAGCGCCTGCTGGGTGAGCTCAGCGCACTGTCGATCTCGTTGCGCCGCTTGACAGAGCAGACGGAGCGCGATCCGCGCGGTCTGTTGTTCGGCCACAAACCAGTGCCAGCCGGCCCTGGAGAAAGCAGCCCACGTCCATGAACCACGACAACCTCGTCACATGGCAGCGCACCACTCGCCTGGGTGGCGCCGCCCTGCTGTTGCTGGCACTGGTTGGGTGCAGCGTGCTACGACCCACGACCACGCCGCAACCCACGTTTTATGCGCTGGACGGCGCCTCGTCGCCCCAAGCGCCGGCAGCCCCAGTTGTGCCAGCCGCCAACGCCCCGACCCTCATCGTCAGCCCGCCGCGCGCGGCCGCGGGCTTTGACAGCCAGCGCATCATGTATGTGCGCGAGGCCCACAAGCTGGAGTACTTTGCCAACAGCGAATGGGTGGACCCGCCAGCACGCATGCTCGCGCCCCTGATGGCCGGCGCGCTGGAGAGGACCGGTGCTTTCCGCGCAGTGGTGCTGACCCCGAGCGGGGCTTCTGCTGAATTGCGGCTCGACACCGAATTGGTCCGGTTGCAGCAGGATTTCCAGACCCGACCGAGCCAGGTGCGATTCACGCTGCGCGCCTGGCTGGTCGAAGACAAGAGCCGCCGGGTGCTGGCCTGGCGCGAGTTCGATGCCACTTTGCCAGCGCCGAACGACGACCCCTATGGTGGCGTCGTCGCCGCGAACCGGGTCGTGCAATCAGCAGTCCGGGAGCTGGCGCTGTTTTGCAGTGATGCAGCCCGTGGCATCAGCGCGCCGGTTGCCAGCACGCGCTGACCCAATCACTTTTTCACCACTCCAGGAGACATTTTCATGGGTACTTCCAAGATCATCGGCATCATTCTCATCGTCCTCGGAGGCCTCGGCCTGGCCTACGGCGGTTTCAGCTACACGAAGGAGACCACGGGCGTAAAGCTGGGTCCGCTGGAGCTCAAAGTCGAGGAGAAAGAGCGGGTCAACATTCCGCTTTTGGTCAGCGCCGCAGCACTCATAGCGGGGATTGCGCTTCTCGCACTCGGCAAAAAGTAGTTAAGGCCGGGCGCTGGCGGCGCGTTGCGGCGGGTGCGGTAGCGCCCGCGCTTCGCGCACCAGCTCGCCGCAGTCGCTGTCCTTGCCGGGACCGGCGTCGATCAGGGGGATCAGGGCCAGGAAGGGATTCACCACGCCCAGCGCCAGGGCACCCAGACCGCGGGCTGCCACCTGCAGCTTGTCCACGCCCACTTCGGGCCGGGCCAGGGTACCGCTGACATGGATCGGGCTGCGCAGCGCCAGCGGGCTGGTGTTCTTGGTGTTTTGCCGCAGCAGCAGGTCCAGCCGTTCCTGCGCCAGGTCAATGCTGCCGGTGCCGGTGATGGTCGTGACGGCGGTGTCAAACACCAGCGCCTGCACCAGCATCTTGCCGTTGTGAACATCAAAGTCGGCAACCGCACAGCGCAGCTTGATGCGCTGGTCCCCGGACAGGCTGAGCTGCAGAATTTCCCACAGGTGCAGGCCCGCCTTCTCCATCATCAACCGGCTGACCTCACCCCCGGCCACCACCAGGCCCACCTTGCCATCGGCGCTGGCCAGCATCTGCCCCACCGAGTGGCCACTGCCGTGCAGGTCGAAGCTGCCGTTGATCTGGCCGACGCTGACCTGGTTCAGGGGCACCGTGGGGAACATCCGCGCCAGCATGATCTTGCGCGCCCGCAGCTGGGCGTCGGCCTGGATCGTGCTGCCGCGGCCATCCAGTGTGATCTTGCCTCCGAGTTCACCACCGGCCAGGCCAAAGGTGATGGGGTCGAGCTTCAGCACCGCGTCGCGCAGACTCAAGTGCAGCTTCAGGTCCTCCAGCGGCAGCGCCGCGGCACGACGGATGGTCCGGGCGGTCAGACCCAGTTCGGCGTCCAGGCTGAGCCAGCGGTCGGTCTTGAATGGCAGGTCTGGCAGTACCCGGTCTGACCGTGGGGTCACAGCGGTCACGGCGGCAGGCACTTTGGCGCGGGCCTGCTCCATGGCGCCCGGGCGGGCACCAATGACGGGCCCCAGGTCGTCTATATCCAGCAGCTTCGAGACCAGCTCCCCTTTGAGCTGCGGGCGCTCACCGGCCGTGTTGATCTGCAGATCGCCGGCCACGTCGCTGGCGCCGATCTGCCCGGTGAACTTGTCGAAGCGCCAGAGCTTGTCGTGGTGCACCAGGTGTCCGCGGGTGGAATAGGCCCGTGTCACCGGCAGGGCAATGCCCAGCAACGGAAACAACTGCTCCAGACTGTCACCACGCAACGCCAATTGCATGTCCACGGCAGAGAACTTCAGCAGGCTGGTCACGGTGCCCTGGGCTTGCACGACGGTGCGGCCGATCGCGGCATCGACGTTGATAGGGTACGGCGTGCTCTCATCGCGCAACGCCAGCACCGGTCCGCCGCTGCCCTTGAGCACCATCGGCAGGCCCTTGTACAGCCCGCCACCGCTGAAGGTCACGCCGCCGGCCCGGCTGTCTGCCTGCTCCAGCAGCGAGGACACCTGTGCCCGCACACTGGTCTTGAGAGCCGCATCGTCATAGCCGACGACACCCTGATCGACCGTCAGACGTTCGATGTGGATGCGTGCATTCTCGTCCTGCTGCATCTTGTCCAGCAGCCAGTTCTTGCGCCCCTCGGTGCCCTGCTCCAAGTAGATCACCGGATGCTCCAGCCGAACTTCTGGAAACGCAATGTTGAACCGCATCAGCTGCAGCAGGTCAACCGTGACCTCTACCGCCTCAGCGCTGACCATCTGGGTCTGCGCCGCCCAGGGCGGATTGGCAAAAGTGACCGTCGCGGCGCGCAGCCGTGGCCGCGGCCAGCCAAAGTGCAGGCCCAGGTCACCCTGGATCGCCAGCACCCGCCCGGTTTTTTGCAGTACCGCTCTCTCTATAGGGCCGCGCAGCCAGTTCCAGCCAAAGATGGCTATGAAAACCAGCACCAGCAACACCGGCCCGAAGACGATCAGGCCGGCCCACAGCAATGCGCGTGGCAAGGCCCTGGTCGTTGTGCCGGGAGCGGGTGCTGTCTCGCCCATCCGAGCCCTTAGCGCGAAGGCACGACCACCACGGTGTTGCCGGTCTTGCCGGTGGCACCGGTGTCGCCAGTGTCACCCGTGGCGCCGGTTGCTCCCGTGTTGCCGGTGGCACCTGTGTAACCGGTCGCGCCGGTGTAGCCCGTGGAGCCGGTCCTGCCTGTGGCACCCTGGTCGCCGGTCGCGCCGGTGTAGCCGGTCGCGCCTGTCGAGCCCTTGGCACCCGTGTAGCCGGTAGCGCCCTGGTCACCCGTGGCGCCCTGCGGGCCGGCGGGGCCGGCCGGGAATGAAATGCAGCCACCCAGTGCCAGGGTTGCGACAGCGGTAGCCAGGAGATGGGAAATCTTCATGATGAATCCTTTGGGTTGACGGTTGAGAGCTGCACACCGGATGGTCTGCAGTTACCCAGAATTGATCAGTTCCTGGCGATACCCGTCAGACTACGCCCCTGCAGCGCATGGCACTGTGCGATGGCGCGCATAGCGCGCACAAGGCTCAAGCCAACAGCAGGCGCGCCTGCTGTGCCTGATCCAGCGCCACGTCGAGTGTTTCCATGAACTCCAGCACCTTGATCGGTTTTGTCAGGTAGCGGAAAAAGCCCGCCTCCAGGCCACGCTCCACGTCACGCGGTATCGCGTTGGCGCTCAGGGCCACCACTGGAATATGGGCGGTGGCGACATCGGCACGCAGGATCTGCATCGCCGTCATGCCACTCATGCCCGGCAGGTTGATGTCCATCAGGATCACGTCCGGCTGGGCCGAGCGCGCCAGGTCGATGCCCAACGGACCGTTGATGGCCGTCAGCAAGCGCAAGTCGCTGCGCCGAGCCACCAGATGCTCCACCAGCTGCAGGTTGGCGGGGTTGTCCTCGACATACAGCAAGGTGCGCTGCGGACCAACGGTGACCGGCAGCAGCGGCAAGGCAGTGACTGGTCCACCATGATCGTGGGTGAATTCCGGACCGCCCGAGGCGTCCAGCTCCACCCAGAACACGCTGCCAACGCCGACCTCGCTGCTGACACCGATGGCGCCACCCATCAGCTCGATCAGGCGCTTGGTGACCACCAGCCCGATACCCGTTCCCTCCTCGGCGCTGGCTTCCTGCCCCAGCCGGTTGAAAGGCTGGAACAGCTGTGCCAGCTTCTCGGGCGACAGACCGGCGCCGGTGTCGCGGATGCTCACCCGCACGCGCCCTGGTGCGCACCCGGACCACTCCACCAGTACCGAACCGCCGGTCTGGTTGTACTTGATGGCGTTGGACAGCAGGTTGATCAGGATCTGCTTGACCCGCGTTCGGTCCGCATTGACAAAGCAGGGCTGCTCGAACCGCGGGAAACTCATCCGGATGCCGCGCTTCTGGGCCTGGGGTTCGATCATGGACTGGCACTCCAGCATGATGCTGTCCAGCGCAACCGGCTCGAGCGATATCGACAGCTTGCCGGACTCGATCAGTGCCAGGTCCAGGATCTCGTTGATCAGCTCCAGCAAGTACCAGCCGGCCTGAAGGATCTGGTTGATGCTGGCCTGCTGTGCCACCGAGGGCGCCGGCAGGTCCGATTCCATCAGCTGGCCAAAACCCAGAATGGCGTTGAGCGGCGTGCGCAGCTCGTGGCTCATGCTGGAGAGGAAGTTGGACTTCGCCAGGTTCGCTTTTTCCGCCGCCGCAATGGCGCTCTCCAGGGCAACATTGTTTTCCTGCAGCGTCAGTTCGAAGCGCTTGCGCTCGGTCACGTCGCGGGCGGCGGCAAAGACCCCGCGCAGGTTGCGGTCCCGGTCGTGCAGCGTGGTGGCGTTGTAGGAGACCACGGTTTCCTTGCCGTCACGGGCCCGCGCCGTCAGCTCGTAGTTGGTCACCTTGCTCTCGCGCAACACCCGGTTGATGCCGGCCTCGGCCCGGGCCGGGTCGGTGAAATAGTTCTTGAACGGCGCGCCGATCAGTTCGTCCCGGGTGCAACCGGTCAGGGCTTCCATCTGCTGGTTCACGTCGGTGATGATGCCGCGCAGGTCGGTGGTCATCAGCGCGTCGATGTTGGACTCGATCAGCGAGCGGGTATAGAACTGCTGGTCCCGCAGCCGCTGGTCGAGCAGCATCTGCTCGGCCTCGACCTGCTTGCGCGCCGTGTTATCGGTGCCGATCAGCAGGTAGCCGATGATGCCGCCCTGGGCGTCGCGCAGCGCAGTGACCGACACCACCGCCGAGAAGCGGCTTCCATCCTTGCGGATGTAGGTCAGCTCGTAGATGTCCTCGATGCCGCGCGAGGCCTTGAACACCAGGGCCTCGAAGCCCGGTGTGATCGGGGTTCCCAGCTCCAGGCTCAGGCTTTTGGCCCGGGCAATCAGCTCCTGCGGATCGGAAATGTCGGCCGGCGTGATGCGGTCCACCACCTCGATCGCGACATAGCCCAGCATCCGTTCGGCACCGACATTGAAGAGCTGGATCACACCCTTCTCGTCGGTGGCAATGCTGGAGAAATTCTCGCTGTTGAAGATTGCACTTTGCAGGGCGCCGGCCTTGAGCAACGCTTCTTCAGCCTGCTTGCGCGCCGTATTGTCGGTGCCTATCAGCAGGTAGCCAATGATGGCGCTCTGGTCGTCGCGCAGCGCCGTGACCGACACCACCGCCGGAAAACGACTGCCGTCCTTGCGGATGTAGGTCAGCTCATAGATGTCCTCGATGCCACGCGAGGCCTTGAACACCAGGGCCTCGAAGCCTGGCGTGATCGGGGTCGCCAGTTCCTGGCTCAGGGCCTTGGCGCGCACGATCAGCTCCTGCGGGTCCGAGATGTCCGCAGGCGTGATCCGGTTCACCACGTCGCTGGCGGTGTAACCCAGCATCCGCTCGGCACCGACGTTGAAGAGCTGGATCACGCCCTGCTCATCGGTGGCGATGCTGGAGAAGTTGGCACTGTTGAGAATGGCGTTTTGCAGCGCGCCGGTCTTGAGCAGCGCTGCCGCGCGCCGAACCTCGGAGATCACCTCCCCGGTTGCAGCCTCGTCCTCGCCGGCACGGATCGCATCTTCGCTCATTCGGGTACCTTCGTGCTGCGCACTGCAGCGCTCATGCCAGCGCTGCCGCGCGCGGATCGGGCCGTCTCATCGCAGGTATGTGGAAAGCCTGCTGTCCAGGGCCAGGTCCACCGTCTCCAGAAACTCCGCAACCTTGATCGGCTTGGTCAGGTAGCGGAAAAACCCGGCCTGCAATCCGCGCTCGACGTCGCGCGCGATCGCATTGGCACTCAGCGCCAGCACCGGAATGTGGGCGGTCGCGCCGTCGGCATGCAGCAACTGCATGGCCTCCAGGCCGCTCATGCCCGGCAGGTTGATGTCCATCAGGATCACGTCCGGCAGCGCCGTACGCGCCAGCGCCATGCCGCTGGCGGCGTCGCGGGCGCACAGCAGGCGCAGGTCCGGGCGCCGCGCCACGATCTGCTCCACCAGTTGCAGGTTGGCCGGGTTGTCCTCGACATACAGCAGGGTGCGTGCCGGCAGGTCGCTGGCGGGCGACACCGACTCAAGAGCGATGGTGCCGTCGGTGCCCAGGCTGGGCGCCTGTGCCTGCGGCAACTCGATCCAGAATTCGCTGCCCTGGCCCAGTGTGCTGGAAGCACCCATGGCGCCGTCCATCAACTCCACCAGGCGCCGGGTCACCACCAG
>JANMKM010000431.1:0-1697 GCA_031372035.1 Rhodoferax sp.
GCGGATGCCCGTTGGCGTTCTACTGGAAGGCCCCTTCGCCACGCTCGCGCCATGAACCAAACCCCTGCCCACAGCATCGTCAACCAGGACCTGCTGGACTTGATCCCGGCCACCGCCCGCCGGGTGGTCGAGGTGGGTTGCATGCATGGCGCGATGGCGCGCGCGTACAAGGCGATCAACGCGCAAGCCGAGTACGTCGGCATCGACATCGATCCCGACTACGCCGCCGTCGCCGCCCAGTCCTGCACCCAGACCTTGGCCGGTGACATCGAGTCGTTCAGCCCGGCCAAGCTCGACAAACTGTTCCCCAGTGACTGCTGGATCTTTGGCGACTGCCTGGAGCATCTGCGCGACCCGTGGCGAATCGTCAAACTGATACGCGCCGGTATCGACGCCGATGGCTGCCTGCTGGCCTGCATCCCCAACGCCCAGCACTGGAGCGTGCAGATGCGCCTGGCCACCGGTCTGTTCCGCTATGAGGACTCCGGGCTGCTTGACCGCACCCATGTGCGCTGGTTCACCCGGGTGACGATGATGGAGATGTTCCTACAGGCCGGCTGGAAGATCGAGCGCGCCTTCAGCCGGCAATTGCCCCAAGCCGCGCCGCCGGCGCTGATGGCCGGAATCCAGGCGGTGGCGCAGGCGGCAGGCGCCGACCCAGCGCAGGCCGCGCTCGACGCCAATGCGTTTCAGTTGCTGTTCAAGGTGGTGCCGGGCTGAGCCCACGCCATCCGCCGAACGGTAGCGGCTTAGCGCACCACCCATCCGCCACACAGCGGAAACACCTGCCCGACAAAGCAGTTGGCCGAAGCTGAGCACAGGTAGGCGACAAAGGACGCGTCCTCGCGGGCGCTGACCAGCCGTCCGAGTGGCACTTCGCGCTTCAAGCGCTCCTGGAACTTCGGGTTGGCCTGGATTTCGGCCGAGAAGTAGGTCGGGTTTTCGACAAAGTTCTGTGCCACCGCGTTGACCTGCACGTTGTGCGGCGCCACCTCGACGCCGACCGACTGGACATAGGCCAGTTGCGCACCGCGCGCTGCGCTGTAGGTGGAGCTGCGTTTGACGCCGCGCAACGCCGCCGCACTGCCGATCACGATGACCTTGCCACTGCGGCGGGCCATCATCGCCGGCAACACCGCTTGGAACAGCAGCGGCAACGGATCGACCATCGCGGCAAAGGTGTCGCGCCATTCCTGCGCGCTGGCTTCTGTGGCCAAGCTGGTGGGGGCGGGCACGGCCAGGTTGGCGACGAGGATGTCCACGACACCAGCGGCCAAGGCCATCGCCGCCACGCCATCGGCGTTTCGAACGTCGTGCCCGCTGGCAATGACCGTGGCGCCGTGCTCGGCCAGCACCTCGCACAACATCGGTCCCATGAAGGCGTCGGCCTGGGTGACCAGGATGCGCAGGCCTTGGAGTGGGGGCGTCATCATCATGGCGAGGCGCAGAATTGCAGCTGATTGTCGATGGTCAAGCGGAGGGCGGATTCCACACGCAGGCCGGGTTTTCCAAATATAGCCAGCCAGCCATACCTTGCGTGGAATTGCATTCCAGTACCACTTTGACCCGGGCCGACCCTGCATGACCTTGCCGTCTTCGAAGCCAAGAACCGCCTGTCCGAGCTGATCCACTCGGTTGAGGCCGGCCAGGAGGTCACCATCACGCGTCGCGGCATCACAGCGGGCACTGGACGCCAT
>JANMKM010000446.1:0-21811 GCA_031372035.1 Rhodoferax sp.
CGTTCGGCTCGGCGATTTTGCCGCGCGTCGACCACATGCGCTTCATCCACGATCCGGTGAACCACGCCTACATCCAGAACGAGGAGCCGATCTGGGCCGAAGACCCGCTGCTGGAACTCGAACAGCGCATCCTGCCGCTGCACGACCCAAGCAACGTGGCAGCGATCATCGTCGAACCCGTGGCCGGCAGTGCTGGCTGGTACCTGCCGCCCAAGGGCTACCTGAAGCGGCTGCGCGAGATCTGCGACAAGCACGGCATCCTGCTGATCTTTGACGAGGTGATCACCGGCTTTGGCCGCATGGGCACGAATTTCGGCGCCGACTACTACGGTGTGGTGCCCGACATGCTGAACTTCGCCAAGTGCGTGACCAACGGCGTGATTCCGCTGGGTGGTGTGATCTGCCGTGAGCACCTGTACAACCAGATGATGTCGGGCAGCGCGCCGGACCATGCGGTGGAGTTCTTCCACGGCTACACCTATTCCGGCCATCCGGTGGCCTGCGCCGCGGCGATCGCCACCCTGACGCTGTTCCAGGAAGAGAAGCTGTTCGATCGCGCCGGGCGCATGGGCGTGCTGCTGGGTGACGCCATGCACAGCGCCTTCAAGGGCGCACCGAACGTGATCGGTATCCGCACGCTGGGGCTGGCCGGTGCGGTGGAGCTCAGCGGCATCCCCGGCTCACCCGGCAAGCGTGCCTACGACATCTTCATCGAGTGCTTCCACCAGGGTGTGCTGGTACGTCCGGCCGGGGAAAACCTGGTGCTGGCGCCGGCTTATGTGGTGGAGCCCTCAGATATCGACCAGATGGTCGGTACGCTTGCCGCGGCGATCCGCAAGCACGCGTGATCCGCTGACCTGTGCGTCCCCCGGTCAGTGCATGACCACGGGGTTCTGCGCCAGCTCGGCGTATTGCTCCAGCGTGCTTTCCACCTCTTCCTGGGTTGGCGCGCTGCGCTGCCAGGCCGAGATGTGCTGCTGGAACAGTTCGGCCCAGGAGCCATCCAGGTAGACCTCCTTGCCGGTGTGCTTGTCCAGGATCTCGAAGCCATGGCGCGCCAGCACCGGTGGCTGCGGCGCGCTCGCTGGCGCGACTTGTCCGGCAGCGTCCAGGTGCGGGCCACCATTGGCCAGCATATGGGTCACGGTGTAGCTGTCGGAGTCGTAGAGCAGATGCATGCGGCGTTGTCCTGAGGTCGGTTGCGGTCTCCCAAGCAAGATGGGTGCCGGAACCAGCAATTTCAAGGTGCCAGCGTGGCCCGCCATTGCTGGTCGATGAAGTCGCCGTTGGCTTCCGTGATGCGCACCCGGGCCGGCAGGTAGTCCAGGTCGGGCGCCAGCCACAGTTCCACCCGCTGGTCGTAGGGCTGGCGTGGGTTGCGTGTGAGCTTCAGGGTGTTCATGCTGCTGCCGGCGAAATCCAGGGTTTGCCACTCGCCCACCGTGAACAGCCAGATGTCGGCCTCGCGGGCCCCAACCACCTGCAGCGAGATGGTGGTGGCCGTTGGGTATTTTTCCGGCTCACCCGACACCATGGCCGCCAGCTGCAGCAGCAGGCTCAGCCGATCCTGGGCGCCAGCCAGCAGGGGTGCGTCCGGGGTGTTGGCGCTGAACAGCACCCGGCCGCGATCGCGTTCGAAGTGTGCTGCCTGCTCGCTGCGGGTCTTGTCCGAGAAGCGCAGCGGCGCCAGGCCGTCGGCATCGACGCTGCCATTGCTGGACTGGCTGCGTACCAGCACGAATTTGCGCAGCTCCAGCAGTGCCGAATAGCTGCGCCCGTCGGTACGCCATTGCAGCTCGGCCTGGGCATTGAAGGGGAACTTGTTGGCGGCAATCTCGTAGGCCAGCCGGGTGGACCTGGGCAGTTGCAGGCGGCCCGGTTGCTGCCGGGTTTCGCGCACCGGCCGGGCGGCAGGGTGGGATGGCTCCTCGGCCGCTGCTGCGCCGGTGGCTGCTGGCGCAGATACCGGCGCCGGGGCCTGCAAGGCCGCCGTGACAGCCTGCGTGGCGCTGCCATCCGGGATCGAAGGCGCTACTGAATCAGGAGCGATCGGTGCTTGTTGCGCTTTGTCTACGGCCTGTCTTAGCTCTGAAGTAGGGCTGTCCGCGGGTTTGGGGCGGGGCCGGACCGTCGCGCGCGCCGGTGGCGGTACGGCAGGCACGGGTACAGCGGCCGCTCCCTCGCGTGCGGCCTCGAGGGAGCGCACGGCCAGGCTGCGCATGGGCGGCTCACTGCTGGCGCCCGGCGTGATGTGCAGGCGTCCCAGACCCCCCAGCACCGCCAGATGTGCCAGCGCCACACCGACGCTCAATAGCGCCAGCTGCCGCCATGGCAGTACGCTCTCGGGCGAGGCGTTGGAAGGGGGTGGTGGCGTCGGTTGCATGGCGGAATTCAGGGAGAATGCTCGCATGAAACTTGCCACTTACAAGGATGGTTCGCGCGATGGCCAGCTGGTGGTCGTGGCACGCGACCTGGGCACGGCGCATTATGCGACCGGCATTGCAAACCGCCTGCAGCAGGTGCTGGACGACTGGAACTTCATGGCGCCACAGCTGCAGGATCTGTACGAGGCGTTGAACGCGGGGCGCGCCCGCCATGCCTTTGCCTTCGACCCGGTGCAGTGCATGGCGCCTTTGCCACGGGCCTACCAGTGGGCCGATGGCTCCGCCTACATCAACCACGTGGAACTGGTGCGCAAGGCGCGGGCCTCGGATGTGCCGGGCAGCTTCTACCTGGACCCGCTGATGTACCAGGGCGGCAGCGATGACTTCCTGGGCCCCTGCGACGACGTGGTCTGCCCGTCGGAGGCCTATGGCATCGACTTCGAAGCCGAGGTGGCGGTAATCACCGGTGACGTGCCCATGACCGCCAGCCCCGAGCGGGCGCTGGACGGCATCCGGCTGGTGATGCTGGCCAACGACGTCAGCCTGCGCAATCTGATTCCAGACGAGCTGGCCAAAGGCTTCGGCTTTTTTCAGGGCAAGCCGGCCACGGCCTTCAGCCCGGTGGCGGTGACACTCGATGAATTGGGCGATGCCTGGGATGGCGGCCGGCTGCACCTGACGATCCAGAGCAGTTGGAACGGGCGCAAGGTCGGGATGTGCGAGGCCGGGCCGGAAATGACCTTCCACTTCGGCCAGCTGATCGCCCACATCTGCAAGACCCGCAACGTGCGCGCCGGCTCGATCATCGGCTCCGGCACCGTCAGCAACAAGGGGGTGGAGGTCAACGGCCGGATGGAATGGCCCAAGGGCTACAGCTGCATTGCCGAGAAGCGCGCCATCGAGACCATCCAGGACGGCAAGCCAGCCACGGGCTTCATGCAGTATGGCGACACCATCCGGATCGAGATGAAAGGTCGTGATGGCAATACCGTCTTTGGTGCCATCGACCAGAAGATTGCAGCGCTGGTCTGAGATGCGACGGCAAACCCGTCCCCTGCGTCTGGTCGCTGCGGCGGCCCTGCTGAGCCTGGGTGTGCACGCTGCGCCGGACGAGGAGGCCTATGGCAAGTCGCAGGGCTACCCGGTGGGTGACAAGAGCAACTGGTTCACGCGTGGCCATCTGGTGGGCGCCCAGTCGAACATGGACCGGATCTTCAACACCCGGGCCGTGAAGGCGCAGGGCCCGGCCCGGCCGCTGCCGGCGCATGAGAAGCAGCCGGATTGGCCCTTTGTCCAGACCTATCTCGACAACCATCCGGCCACCGGGTTGCTGGTGCTGCAGGACGGCAAGCTGCTGCTGGAGCGCTACGAGTACGGCCGCTCCGCCAGCGACCGCTTCACCTCCTTTTCCATGGCCAAGACCGTGGTCGGCATGGCAGTGGGCATTGCAGTGGCCGAGGGCCGCATAGCTTCGATCGAGGATCCGGTCGACAAGTACCAGCCGGCACTGGCCAATTCCGCCTGGAAGGGCGTTGCGATCCACCAGGTGCTCAATATGTCCTCGGGCGTCAAGTTTGACGAGACCTATGACAAGCCCGACACCGACATCGCCCGCCTGTCACGGCCCTGGACGCGGGACCAGGGCACGCTGCTGCAGTCGCTGCAGGCCATACAGCAGGTTGAGGCCAAGCCAGGTGAGCGCTTCAAATACGTGTCGGCCGAGACCCAGGTGCTGGCGCAGGTGCTGGTGGCTGCGACCGGCCGCAGCCTGAGCGACTGGGTGGGCGAGAAGCTGTGGAGCCCGATGGGCGCCGAGGCCGATGCTGCCTGGGTCATCGATGGCAGTGGCATGGAAGCCGGCTACTGCTGCTTCAGCGCCCGCCTGCGCGACTATGCCCGGCTGGGCCAACTGCTGCTGGACGGTGGCCGGGTGGATGCCCGCCCGGTCATCCCGGCCGACTGGGTCGCTGCCGCCACCACGGTGCGGCTGGGCGATGGGCACTTGCAGCCGCGCTGCGCCACGCCCTACCTGGGCTACGGTTACCAGACCTGGATCCTGCCCGACAACTTCGGCTTTGCCCTGCTGGGCGTGCGCGGCCAGGCGGTGTATGTACATCCACGCACACGGCTGGTGATGGTGCAGACGGCGGTCTGGCCGAGTTCCTCGGACATGACCCTGGGCCGGGCCCGGGACCAGTTCTGGCGCGAGCTGGTGCAGCAGGTCAGCCGCTGGTAGCGCCGCTTGGGCTGCCGCGGCTCAGCCGCGCGCCAGTTGCAAGGCAAAGGTCTTGATGCCGCGCAGCATCATCTCGATCGCCACGGCCACCAGCACCAGGCCCATCAGCCGCTCCAGCGCCACCACGAAACGGTCACCAGCGACACGCTGGATGCGTTCGGCCAGCACCAGCACCACGGCGCTGACGACCATGGTGACGCACAACGCCGCAATCCATTCCAGCCGGCGCTCCGGTGCCTGCGACACCAGCAACAGCACGGTGGCCAGTGCCGAAGGCCCGGCGATGGCCGGAATCGCCAATGGCACGATCAGCGGCTCGCCCTGGGGCTCGACCGCGACGCTGGCTGGCGGCGGGAAGATCATGCGCAAGGCGATCAGGAACAGGATCACACCGCCGGCGATCTGCAGCGCCAGCTCGCTCAGGTTCATCAGCCGCAGAAAGCTGTCGCCGATGAACATGAAGGCCAGCAGCAGCACGAAGGCGATCAGCACTTCACGCAGGATCACCAAGGCCCGACGCTCGGGCGCCACGGGTTTGAGCGCATTGGCAAAGATCGGGATGTTACCGATCGGGTCGGTGATCAGGATCAGCAGAATGGTGGCGGATGCAAAGCTGTAGTTCATGGTGTGTGCCTGGCTGGCCCTATTTTGCCGACGGTGATAATTGTGCCCATGCGACGCCTGCAGCCCATCCAGACACTTGCCCGTTGGGTACTGGTCTGGTTCGCGCTGTCGCTGGGGGCCGCAATCGCTTCGCCGCTGATCAAGCCGCAGGCCACGGAGCTGATCTGTTCCGGCTCCGGTGCGATCAAGCTGCTTGCCAAGACCGACGACGGCGCCAAGGAAATCTCCAGCCACACGCTGGATTGCCCGTTGTGTGCCGCTCTGGGCGCACCGCCGCCAATGGCCTGTAGCAGCGCTCCGCCGCTGCAGCCGCTGGCCCATGCCACCCGGCCGATCCCGGCTGCCCATAGTGCCTGGCTCACAGCCGCGCCACTGCCCGCCCGCGGGCCGCCCCACCACTCCTGAGCTATCGAAAAGTAGCGCCTCGTGTTTGCGGAATGGAGGCTGGAGATGATCGGCTCCGACCAGCCACAGCACCAACACTAGGGAATGTGCTAGCCAGGCGTGCCAATGACCAGGCCAACTTGCCCCCGCCTTTGCGGGATACTTTGTCCTTCAGGGACGTGACAGGAGAAAACCAATGAAACGCAATGTGCAATGGATTGCAGGCGTTGCCCTGCTGTTTGCCGGTGCCGTGTACGCGCAGGGCATCCAGGTCAGCGACGCCTGGGTCCGGGCTTCGGTGCAGGGGCAGAAGGCCACCGGCGCCTTCATGAAGATCATGGCCAAGGACGGCGCCAAGCTGGTGGGCGCCGCCTCGCCGGTGGCCGGCGTGGCCGAGGTGCATGAGATGAAGATGGACGGCGACGTGATGAAGATGCGCGCTGTTCCGGCCCTGGACCTGCCGCCGGGCAAGACCGTGGAGCTCAAGCCTGGTGGTTACCACGTGATGCTGATGGACCTCAAGGCAGCGCTGCCCAAGGACGGTACCGTGCCCTTGACGCTGGTGTTCAAGGATGCCAAGGGCGCAGAGTCGAAACTCGAATTGAAATTGCCGGTCGCCATGGCGGCCCCGGCCCGTTGAAGGAAAGCAAGTCATGAAGATGCGGCGAAATGCGATTGCCCTGGGAGTGATGCTGGCGGTGGTGTCGTTGACGGCACCCGACCAGGCCCAGGCGGCCAAACCCGAGACCCGGGTGCGCAGCGAAATTCCGGCACCGCTGCGCTGGGATTTTTCGCCCATCTACCCGAGCTGGGAGGCCTGGGAGGCCGGCATGAAGGAGATGGAGGCCAAGATGGATGCCTTCGCGGCGCTCAAGGGCTCGCTGGCACAGGGTTCGGCGGCCGTGCTCAAGGCGTACAAGGCCTATGACGAGATCGGCATGCTGCAGTACAAGGTGTACCGTTACCCGCAGCTGCAACGCGATACCGACACCCGGCAGCAGGATGTGGCGGGCAAGTTCCAGCGCGTGGGCGCCGTGTTTGCCAAGTTTGGCACCGCAACTGCATGGTTCACGCCGGAGCTGCTGAGGATTCCACAGGCGACGATGGAGCAATGGATTTCCAGCACACCGGCCCTGGCACCTTACCGCTTCACGATTCTGGACAACTACCGCCAGCAGGCCCATGTGCTGGACGAAAAGGGCGAGAAGTTGCTGTCGTTTGCTGCGCGCACCGTGCAGAGCCCGCGTGACACCTTCCAGGAGCTCAGCACTTCGGACATCAAGTTTCCCAAGGTGACGTTGTCTGACGGCAAGGAAGTGATGCTGACGCCCGGCAACTACCAGCAGATCCTGCAGACCAACTACAACCAGGCCGATCGGGCGAAAGCCTTTGAAGGCCACCTGCAGACCTATGCGGCAACCGCCAACACCTACGCCGCCATCTACAACGGCGTGATGCAGCAAGGCTGGTTCTCGGCCCAGGCCCGCAACCACCCATCCACGCTGGACCGGGCACTGGAAGGCAATAACATCCCGCAAGCGGTGGTCGAGACCCTGGTGTCCACGGTGCGCGCCGGCACCGGCCCGTTGCAACGCTATGCCAAGCTGCGCAAGAAGCTGCTGGGGCTGGAGCAGTACCACCTGTACGACGGTTCGATTCCGGTGTTCAAGTCGGACAAGGCCTATCCCTACGAAGAGGCCCGGGATCTGGTGATTGCTTCGGTGGCGCCGCTGGGCGCTGATTACACGGCCAAGTACCGGGCCTTCATGGCCAGCAACCGGATTGACGTGTACGAGAACGAAGGCAAGCGCAGCGGTGCCTACGTGGCTGGCGTCTACGGCGTCGGACCCTACATGCTGATGAACTACAACGACACCTTGAGTGCGGCGTTCACCTTTGCCCACGAAGGCGGCCATGCCCTGCACACGGTGCTGTCGTACGAGGCCCAGCCTTACGTCACCTCGGGTTACACCATCTTCGTGGCCGAGGTGGCGTCAACCACCAATGAGCGCTTGCTGTTGTCCAAGATGCTGGAGACCACGCGCGACCCGAAAGAACGTTTCCTGCTGCTGCAGCACGCGGTGGACTCGATCGTCGGCACCTTCTACACCCAGGTGCTGTTTGCCGATTTCGAGCTGCAGGCCCACAAGCGGGTGGAGCAGGGCCAGCCGGTCACGGCCGAGGTGCTCAGCGGCATCTACCAGAAGCTGCTCAAGGACTACTACGGCGATGCGGTCACGGTGGACGACCTGTACAAATACACCTGGGCCCGGATTCCGCACTTTTACAACTCGCCTTACTACGTCTACCAGTACGCAACCTGCTTCGCCTCCTCGGCCAAGCTGTACAAGGACATGACCACCGGTTCGCAGTCCAGTCGCGACGCCGCCACTGCGCGCTACCTGACGCTGCTCAAGAGCGGCGGCAACGACCATCCGATGAAGCAGTTGCAGAAGGCCGGCGTGGACCTGACCCAGCGCGCCACGGTGCAGGCAGTGGTGGACCAGATGGAGGAGCTGGTGACGCAGATGGAACAGGAGGCGGCCAAGCTGCGCTGATCCGGTGTCCTGCGACGAGGCCCCGGGTTTGGGGCATCGCCAAGCCTGGCGCATTGGGGTAAGCTCCTGCCAGCAGGACCGGTCCTGAAAACCCTATGAGGAGCCACCATGAGCGACGCAAAAGATGCGGGTTTCGGTAAGTTTGTCCCCGGTTTCGATTTCCTGCAGAACCTGGCCAAAGGTGCGACGCAGGGCATCCCGCAGATGCCAAACCTGGCGAATTGGGTAGCTCCCACCTTGAATGTGGAAGAGCTGGAAAAGCGCATTGAGGAGCTCAAGAGCGTGCACTTCTGGTTGGAGCAGAACTCCAAGGCCCTGGGCGCCACAATCCAGGCGCTGGAAGTGCAGAAGATGACGCTGGCCGCACTCAAGGGCATGAACTTCAATATTGGCGACATGGCCAACGCGCTCAAGCTCAAGGCCGCCGATTCGGTGGCCACCAGCATGCAGCGCGTCACCGAGCGCGCCGCCAGCACGGCCAAGAGCATCTCCAACGCCGCGTCCAGCGTGACCGGCGGCGACAAGGCCGCACCGAAGACTGCCAAGGCCAGCGGTGTTGCCGGGCTGATCGATCCGCTGCAGCTGTGGGGGTCCCTGACCCAGCAATTCCAGCAGATTGCGTCCAACGCCCTGAAGGACGTGAGCAAGAACACGGCCCGGGATGTAACCCGCAACATGGCGACGGGCCTGGCCAAGGAAGCGGTCAAGGCCACGCGCAAGGCCGCTGCCCGACCCCGCACCGCCGCCCGCAAGGTGGCACGCAAGAGCGCTCCGCGTTGATACCCCGCGGCCCGGGCCACATCCGGGCCTGGCCGGCAGACACACCATGAAGCTCTTTCCCTATGCCCATGCGACCCATCCGCAGTGGCGCATGGCCTGTGGCCTGGTGCTGGCCCAGCTGCGCGCCCAGATGGCGCTGCGTGGCTATGCCAGCGCGCCGACGCTGGCCCTGCTCTATGTCACGGACCACTATGCGGTATCGGCCCAGGCCATCCTGGACCACCTGAGCGCGGAACTGCCCGAGGTCACCGACTGGTCTGGCACCGTGGGCGTGGGTGTGGCGTCCAACAATGTGGAGTACTTTGACGAACCAGCATTGAGCATCATGCTGTGCGAGCTGCCGACCGACCAGTACCGGGTGTTTTCCGGGGTGGCGCCGCTGGGCCTGGGCTTCGAGGCCCATACCGCGCTGGTGCATGCCGATGCCCACACCCTGGATCTGACCGAGCTGATCGGCGAGATGGCGCACCGCACCGCCTCGGGTTACCTGTTTGGCGGGCTGGCTGCGAGCCGGACCGAGACCGTGCAGTTTGCGGTGGGTGGCGATGGCAACATCAGCGGCCATGGAGCGGCGGGCGGTGTCTTCAGCGGCGGTTTGAGCGGTGTGGCTTTCGGCCCGGGCGTGACGCTGGTGTCGCGCGTGACCCAGGGCTGCCTGCCGATTTCGCGTTCCCGCAGCATCACCGCTGGCGAGGGCAATGTGGTGACCGAACTCGATGGTGAACCGGCGCTCGATGTGCTGCTGGAAGACCTGGGTGTAAGCCTGGACCAGCCACAGGCGGCCCTGACGGCGGTGCGCGCCACGCTGGTGGGCCTGGTGCATCCCAGCGATGCGGATGGCGCCGAACTGCTCAACCCTGGTGGCAGCTTCGGTAGCGACGTGGTGGTGCGGCACATCGTTGGTTTGGACCCGGCGCGCCGCGGCGTGGCGATCTCGGACCAGATCGAGCTCGGGATGCAACTCGCCTTCTGCCAGCGCAATGCGGGCGCTGCCAAGGCGGACCTGATCCGCGCCTGTGCCGAGATCCGCGAAGAGCTGGAGCCCGAGGAGTTGTCAGTCTCGATCGCTGCCGCCCTGGTGGCGTCGGAGGCCGAGTTTGCGCCGCATCCCGCACGCCGTGTGGCCGGCGCGGTGTACGTGAGCTGCTCCGGGCGTGGCGGCGCGCATTTCGGCGGGCCCAGTGCCGAGTTGCAGATCGTGCGCCGGGCGCTCGGGGACGTGCCCCTGGTGGGTTTCTTCGCTGGCGGCGAGATTGCCCGGCACCACCTGTATGGCTATACCGGCGTGTTGACGGTGTTTGTTGCGGACCCATGAGCGCGCGCGTCGGCCAGCACCTGGCGGCGCTGGGCATCGGCCTTCAACCAGAGCGTGAACCGGGTGTCGTCCTGCAGGCGTAGCAGGTCATCTTCCAGCGTGTCGATCTGCAGCTGGTGCGCGCGCTGCTCCAGCTCCATATGCCGATCCAGGGATGTGTTCGCCAGCGGCATCCTGTCCGGTAGCGTGAACTCGCTGCGCAGGCGCTGCTCCACGGTGCGCAATTCCTGGGTCAGGGTTGCAGAGCGCTGTTGCAGCAACAGGCTCAATGCGTGCACCATGCCCTGCGGCGGCGCCAAGACTTCAGCGCCTTTGCCGCTGCGCTGCTGCAATTGCAGCAGTGCCATCAGGTCACGTCGGGCATAGGCTGCGTTGGCCTCGCTCATCCAACCGGTCTTGCGCACGCGCATCTGCGGATCTGCTTCGCGATCCGGGTGCACGGCGCTGGCAATTTGCCGGTAGACGCTGCGCAAGGCGGTGTCGGCATCCAGGGCGTGTTGCACCGCTTGCGCCTGCTTGGCCGATTTCGGCCGCCGGGCGCGGCGCTCGGCCCGCTCTTCTCGTGCACTGTCGCGAGCCTGCGCATGGGCATCCATGTGTGCCATGCTGGCCTGCAGCACTTCACGCGCATTGGCGAATCCCTGCTCCGGCCCCAGGCGCCGGCCCAGCAGGCGCTCCAGCATCTCTTGCGTCTGTGCCGCCTGTTCGCGTTCCTGCTGGGCCAGCGTCTTGCCGGCATACCGGTCGTGCAGCGCGCGCATGGCTGTGTCACCGGACAGCGCCAGTGGCGCAGCGATCGCGCACAGGCTTTCCCGGGCCAGCCGCTGCAACCTGGCAGTCAGGCCGCGCTGCTGCAAACGGGCATCGAGCTGCAGTGCCAATTCCTGGCGCAATGCCGCAGCGCGCTGGTCCAGCGGGTGCAGCGTCTCCAGGAAGTGCTGGCGCAGGCGCTCGCCCTGGGCCAGCACAGCGGCGATCTTCCCGGACAACGTCTGATTGCGCTGCAACAGCTTGTTGAAGCGCAGTTGCTCAGGCGACAGGCTCGCGGCTTCGGTCTCGGTCGTTGTCAGAGCACTGCCAGCTGCAGCGGGTGCCGCTGCCACGGCCAGGCGGCTAGACGCCACGGCTGCGGTCCGCGTGGAATTGCTGGACGAAGGCACCAAAGCGTCCCGCATCCAGCGCCGCGCGGATCTCGGCCATCAGGTTCAGGTAGTAGTGCAGGTTATGGATGCTGGCCAGCATCGGCCCGAGCATTTCGCCACAGCGGTCCAGGTGGTGCAGGTAGGCGCGGCTGAAGCCACCACTGGCCTTGCCATCAACGCTGGTGCCCCGGCAGGTGTAGCAGCTGCAGCTCTGGTCCAGGGGCTGCGGATCGGTCTTATGCCGGGCGTTGCGGACTTTCAGGTCGCCAAAGCGCGTGAACAGGTGGCCGTTGCGGGCGTTGCGGGTCGGCATCACGCAGTCGAACATGTCAATGCCGCTTTGCACCCCGGCCACCAGGTCTTCCGGCGTGCCCACACCCATCAGATAGTGCGGCTTGTGCACCGGCAGTCGCGGCCCCAGGTGCTGCAGCAAGCGCAGCATCTCGGCCTTGGGCTCGCCCACCGACAGGCCACCCACGGCGACGCCCGGGAAATCCAGCGCTTCCAGGCCGGCGAGTGAGGCATCGCGCAGCGGCTCGAACATGCCGCCTTGCACGATGCCGAACAAGGCATTCGGGTTCTCCAGCCGGGCAAACTCCTGCTTGCAGCGCGCCGCCCAGCGCAGACTCAACTCCATCGAGACCCGGGCTTCAGCCTCGGTTGTGAGCTGGCCTTTGGTTTTCGGCTCGATCGAGGTGTAGGGCGTGCACTCGTCGAACTGCATCACGATGTCGGAGTTGAGCACGCTCTGGACCTGCATCGAGACTTCGGGCGTGAGGAACAGCTTGTCTCCATTGACCGGTGAGGCAAAGCGCACGCCTTCTTCCAAGATCTTGCGCATCTCGCCCAGCGACCAGACCTGGAAGCCGCCGCTGTCGGTCAGGATCGGCTTGTCCCAGCACTCGAAGCGGTGCAGCCCGCCAAACTGCTGCAGCACGTCCAGGCCCGGGCGCATCCACAGGTGGAAGGTGTTGCCCAGGATGATCTGGGCGCCCATTTCCTCCAGCGAACGCGGCATCACGCCCTTGACCGTGCCATAGGTGCCTACCGGCATGAAGATCGGCGTCTGTACCACGCCGTGGTTCAAGCTCAGGCGGCCGCGCCGGGCCAGGGAGCCCAGGTAAGCGCCGTCAGCGGCGTCGGTGCGCAGAATCTCAAATTGCAGCATGGTCGGCGGGTGCGGGCTTTGGGTTGGCGAATTGTCGGCGCAGCAGCATCGCGTCGCCATAGCTGAAGAAGCGGTAGCGCTGCGCGATGGCATGCCGGTACAGATCCATGATGTGCTGGTGCCCGGCAAAAGCGCTGACCAGCATCATCAGGCTGGACTTGGGCAGGTGAAAGTTGGTCAGCAAGTCGTCCACCACCTGGAACTGGAAGCCCGGCGTGATGAAGATGCGGGTTTCGCCGCGGCTCTGGCCGCTGGCCGCCCAGGATTCCAGGCTGCGCACGCTGGTGGTGCCCACCGCCACCACCCGGCCGCCGCGTTCACGGGTGCGGGCAATGGCTGCTTGGGTTGTTTGCGGCACGTCGTACCACTCGCTGTGCATCTGGTGCTCGGCCAGGTTTTCGGTCTTCACCGGCTGGAAGGTGCCGGCGCCCACGTGCAACGTGACAAAGGCACGTTGCACGCCCTGGTGTTCGAGTTGCAGCAGCAGCGCTTCGTCAAAGTGCAGAGCAGCGGTCGGTGCAGCCACAGCGCCCGGGTGCCGGGCAAACACGGTCTGGTAGCGTTCCACGTCCTCGCTGCTATCGGCGTGGCTGATGTAAGGCGGCAAGGGCACGTGGCCATGGCGTTCCATCAGGACGAAAGGGTCGTCGCCAGCATCATTGCTGAGCACGAAGCGAAACAGCGCGCCATCCGCGTCGGGCCAGCGTCCGAGCAGGGTGGTGCCAAGGTTGCCGTCACCAATCAGGCGCAACGTGGTGCCCGGCTCGGGCTTCTTGCTCACGCGCATGTGCGCCGCCACCTGGTTGCCGCCCAGCACCCGCTCCACCAGCAGCTCCACCTTGCCGCCGCTGGGCTTTTCGCCGAACAGTCTTGCCTTCATGACCCGGGTGTCGTTGAGCACCAGCAGGTCGCCGCTGCGCAGCAGCTCCGGCAGCGCCTGGAAGATGCGGTCCGTGGGCGTGCGGTCCCGGCCGTCGAGCAGGCGCGACAGGCCGCGCCGCTCGGCCGGATGCTGGGCGATCAGTTCTGGTGGCAGCGTGAAATCGAAATCGCTGAGGGTGAAGGTGCGCATGGGGTTGGATCGTGGCCGCGGTGGGCCTTGCAGGAGGTCGGGCTGTGGCTGCCGCCGGCAGCG
Organism: Rhodoferax sp.; assembly: GCA_031372035.1. Classification (GTDB taxonomy): domain Bacteria; phylum Pseudomonadota; class Gammaproteobacteria; order Burkholderiales; family Burkholderiaceae_C; genus CAISIP01. The sequence continues at coordinate 13,727 of JANMKM010000446.1, forward strand.
GGGCAGGGTCGAGGCGGCGACAGGGCAGAATTGTCCCATGCCTTCGACCGCCGTCCAGAGCCCGCCCAAACGCAACCCCCTGCTGCGGGCGCTGGACAAGCTGGGCCTGAAGCGTGATATCGATCTGGCGCTGCACCTGCCCTTGCGCTTCGAGGACGAAACCCGGGTCGTGCGCTTGCGCGACGCACGCTCTGGTGACACCGTGCAGATCGAGGCCACGGTGACTGCCTGCGAGCTGGCGTACCGGCCGCGGCGCCAGTTGCTGGTGCAGGTGGACGATGGCTCGGACACCTGCACTCTGCGCTTCTTCCACTTCTATCCGTCGACACAGAAACTGCTCGCGGTGGGATCGGTGCTGCGGCTGCGGGGTGAAGTCAAGGGCGGCGTGCTGGGCTGGACCATGATGCACCCGACGGTGCGCTCGGCGGCCGCCGAGCTGCCGACGACGCTGACGCCGGTGTACCCCACGGTGGCCGGGCTGCCCCAGGCCTACCTGCGCAAGGTGGTGGCCAGCGGTTTGCAGCGGGCCGACCTGGGCGAGGCCATTCCACCTCCCATATTGCAGGCTATTGGGCTGCAAGACTCATGGACATTGAGCGAAGCGCTCCTGTTTTTGCACCAACCCGGACCTGACAGTGGCTCCGACATGGTTCAGGAGCGCAGCCATCCGGCCTGGCAGCGGCTCAAGCTGGAGGAGCTGCTGGCGCAGCAGTTGTCGCAATTGCAGGCCCGGCGCGAGCATGACCGCATGCGTGCGCCGCCGCTGCAGCCCGCACACCCAGCGCTGGAGCGCAAGCTGCGTGCGGCCTTGCCCTTTGCCTTGACCCAGGCGCAGCAGCGGGTGGTGGCCGAGATCGGCACCGACCTGGTGCGCGCCGTGCCGATGCACCGCTTGTTGCAGGGTGACGTCGGCTCCGGCAAGACGGTGGTGGCAGCGCTGGCGGCGGCACATTGCATCGACGCCGGCTGGCAATGCGCCTTGATGGCGCCAACTGAAATCCTGGCGGGCCAGCACTTTCGCAAGCTGGCGGCCTGGCTGGAGCCGCTGGGCGTGAAGACCGCCTGGCTGATCGGTGGGCAGAAGGTGCGCGAGCGGCGCGAGATGCTGGCGCTCATCGCCAGCGGCGAAGCCGGGCTGGTGATCGGAACCCACAGCGTGATCCAGGACAAGGTGCAGTTCCACAAGCTGGGGCTGGCCGTCATTGACGAGCAGCACCGCTTCGGCGTGGCGCAGCGCCTGGCCCTGCGCGCCAAGATGGCCGAGCCAGGGCTTGAGCCGCATCTGCTGATGATGACGGCGACGCCGATTCCGCGCACCCTGGCCATGAGCTACTACGCCGATCTGGATGTCTCCACCATTGACGAGCTGCCACCGGGCCGCACGCCCGTGGTGACACGGCTGCTCAGCGCCACGCGCCGGGATGAGGTGGTGGAACGCATCCGCGCCCAGCTGCTGGCCGGGCGCCAGGTCTATTGGGTCTGCCCCTTGATCGAGGAAAGCGAGGTCCTGGATCTGGCCAACGCCAGCCAGACCTGCGAGATGTTGCGCGCCGCACTGGGCAGCGGCCCCGGGGCCGCTCGACTGAGCGTCGGTCTGCTGCACTCGCGCATGCCGCCAGCGGAGAAAAAGGGCGTGATGGCGCAGTTTGTGGCCGGCGAACTCGGGCTGCTGGTCAGCACCACCGTGATCGAAGTCGGCGTGGACGTGCCCAATGCCTCCCTCATGGTGGTGGAGCACGCCGAGCGCTTTGGCCTGAGCCAGCTGCACCAGCTGCGTGGCCGCGTCGGCCGTGGCGCTGCTGCGTCGGCCTGCGTGCTGTTGTATGCCACTGGCGAAGCGACACGCCTGGGCGAGGGCGCTCGGGCCCGGCTCAAGGCCATGCTGGAAACCAGTGATGGCTTTGAGATCGCCCGTCGTGACCTGGAGATCCGTGGCCCCGGTGAGTTCCTGGGCGAGCGCCAGTCGGGTGCGGCGCTGCTGCGCTTTGCCGATCTGGCGCAGGATGCGGAACTGCTGGAGCAGGCCCGCGCTGCAGCGCCGCTGATGCTGGATCAATACCCGGATGCCGCACGGCGCCACATGGAACGCTGGTTGGGGGGAAAATCGGAATTCCTCAAGGCCTGACAGTGCAACGCAATGACCTGCCGGCCGCAAACAAAAGAGTGCCATGACCCTGACCGAACTCAAGTACATCGTCGCGGTGGCGCGGGAAAAGCATTTTGGCAAGGCCGCTGACGCCTGCTACGTGTCCCAGCCCACGCTGTCGGTGGCGGTGAAGAAGCTGGAGGAGGAGCTGGACCTCAAGCTGTTCGAGCGCAGTGCCAATGAGGTCACGGTGACGCCGCTGGGCGAAGAGATCGTGCGCCAGGCGCAAAGCGTGCTGGAGCAGGCAGCCAACATCCGCGAGATCGCCAAGCGCGGCAAGGACCCGTTGGCCGGGCCTCTGAAGCTGGGCGTGATCTACACCATCGGCCCCTACCTGCTGCCTGATCTGGTGCGCCAGATGATCCGCCTGACGCCGCAGATGCCGCTGATGCTGCAGGAACACTTCACGGTGCGGCTGCTGGAGATGCTGCGCACCGGTGAAATCGACTGCGCCATCCTGGCCGAGCCTTTTCCCGATACCGGGCTGGCCCTTGCAGCCCTGTATGACGAGCCCTTCTTTGCCGCGGTGCCGGCGAACCACGCACTGGCGGCCAATCCCACCGTCACGACCGAGGCGCTGCGCGCGGAGACCATGCTGCTGCTGGGCACCGGCCACTGCTTCCGGGACCATGTGCTGGAGGTGTGTCCGGAGTTCGCTCGCTTTTCCAGCAACGCCGAGGGCATCCGCAAGAGCTTCGAGGGCTCGTCGCTGGAGACCATCAAGCACATGGTGGCCGCCGGCATGGGCGTGACCCTCGTGCCACGGCTGAGCATCCCGAAGGAGGCCCTGGGCCTGAAGCCGCGGCGCAAGAAAGACGAGGACGCTTACGTCAAGTACCTGCCGTTTGCCGGCGATCCTCCGACCCGACGTGTAGTGCTGGCCTGGCGGCGCAGCTTCACCCGCTACGAGGCCATTGCGGCGCTGCGCAATGCCATCTACGCCTGCGAGTTGCCGGGCGTGCAGCGTCTGTCCTGAACATCCACACCTTCGCTCCAAGAGTTTGCCACTGATGCACATGGTTCAATCTGGCATCCTGGCGCCGCTGCCGCGCACCGGACGCTACCTGGTATTCGCTCTGGCCGAGCCCGCGGCGGCACGTATGGCGCTGTTGCGTGTGGCGCCGCTGGTCGATGGCGAGCGCTGCGTGCTGGCACTGGGCCTGGATCTGGTGGCGGCCTGTGGTGCCGCGGTCCCGGGCTTGCATCCGTTCCCGCGCCTGCTGCTGGGGGCTGCGCCTCTGCCGGCAACAGAGCATGCGCTGTGCTGCTGGCTGCGGGGTGACGACACGGGAGAACTGCTGGCGCTGTCGCGCAAGCTGGAGGCTGCAGCTGCGCCAGCGCTGCGCCTGACCAAGGTGCTCGATGCCTTTCGCCACGGTGGCGGACCCGGAGTGCACGGGCGCGACATCACGGGCTATGAGGATGGCACGGAAAACCCGGTGGATGACCTGGCGCTGGCCGCGGCTGCGGTGGCCGGCGCCGCCGATGGCATGACCGGCTCGAGTTTCATGGCCTGGCAACCCTGGCGCCATGATTTCGCGGCCTTTGATGCGATGTCGGGCATGGAGCAGGACAACGCCATCGGCCGCAGGCGCAGCGACAACGCGGAACTGGAGGACGCGCCGTTGTCTGCCCACGTCAAGCGCACGGCCCAGGAGGATTTCGAGCCACCGGCCTTCCTGCTGCGGCGCTCCATGTCCTGGGCCCGGGGCCGGCAGGCGGGCCTGGTGTTTGTGGCCTTTGGCCATTCGCTGGATGCCTTCGAGGCGCAGCTACGGCGCATGCTGGGACTGGACGACGGCATCACGGATGCCTTGTTCCGGTTCTCGATGCCGACCGATGGCGCCTGCTTCTGGTGTCCACCGATGCGCGACGGTGCTCCGGACCTGCGCCAGTTGGCGCTCTGAGCGCAAACAGGACAGCGCCCTTCCGAGACAGGCACCGTGCTGCGCGAGAAGCTCCGGCTCTATCTGCAACTGATCCGCTGGGACCGCCCTGCCGGCTGGCTGCTGCTGCTGTGGCCCACGCTCAGCGCTCTGTGGGTGGCAGCGCGCGGCTTTCCGGGCTGGCATCTGCTGCTGGTGTTCACGTTTGGCACGGTGCTGATGCGCAGCGCCGGTTGCTGCGTCAACGATGTGGCCGATCGCGACTTCGACCGCCACGTGAAGCGTACCGCACAACGTCCGGTGACTGCCGGCAAGGTGTCGGTGGCTGAAGCCCTGGCGCTGGGCGCGGTGCTGGCATTGCTGGCGTTTGCGCTGGTGCTCAGCACCAACCGCGCCACCGTTCTCTGGTCGTTTGTCGCATTGGCGATCAGCATTGCCTATCCCTATGCCAAGCGCTTCGTCTCGATGCCGCAGGCAGTGCTGGGTGTGGCTTTCAGCTTTGGCATTCCCATGGCATTTGCTGCGGTTCGAGGCGGCGACGCAATGCGCGCAGCCCTGCACGGCGGTGAGCCGTTGTGGCCCGCGCTGTGGGGTTCTGATGCGCTCGGGGCTGCGCTCTTGGCGGCCTGGGACAGTGTTCCGGCCCTGGCCTGGGTGCTGTTGGTGGGCAACCTGTTCTGGGTTCTGGCCTATGACACCGAGTACGCCATGGTGGATCGGGACGACGACCTGCGTATCGGCATGAAGACTTCGGCCATTACGCTGGGCCGCCTGGATGTGCCTGTGGTCCTGGCCTGTTATGCCATTTACCTGGGCATTTGGGCTGCAGCCCTTGTGGATATTGCACGGAGCGTTTCTTTTTTGCTGTCACTGGGGGTTGCGGCGGCCCAGGCGGTGTGGCATGGCCTGCTGATCCGCGAGCGCAGCCGTGAGGGCTGCTTCAAGGCTTTCCGGTTGAACCACTGGCTCGGCTTCACGGTCTTCGCCGGCATTGCCCTGAGCTACGGCTTGGGTTGACACTGCCCCGGTGCCGTGGGCTGTTGCCTACCCGCCGGCGCCGCTTCAGCCGCCGAATTCATCGCCGAGTTCGCGCGCGCGTCGCCGGGCTTCATGCAGGGCCCGTACGAATGCCGACTTGACGCCGCTCTGGTCCATGGAGGTGATGGCCGCGTAGGTGGTGCCGCCCTTGGATGTGACGCGCTGGCGCAGGATTTCCGGCGGCTCGTTGGACGAGCGCGCCAGTTCGCCGGCGCCGATGAAGGTGGCTACCGCCAGCTTGTAGGCCTGCTCGCGGCTCAGGCCCATGTCTGCTCCCGCAGCCGTCATCGCTTCCATGAAGTAAAACACATAGGCCGGGCCAGAGCCGGAGAGCGCGGTGACGGCATCGAGCTGGTCTTCGTCAGACAGCCACAGCATCTCGCCAGTGGCACCAATCAGCTTTTCCACCAGCTGCCGGTCGCTGGCGCTGACTTCCTTTCGGGCAAACAGGGCCGTGATGCCCTTGCGGATCAGCGCAGGCGTGTTGGGCATGGCGCGCACCAGGCGCTCGCTGCCAAGCCAGCGTGCAATGCTGTCACTGCGGATGCCCGCGGCCACGCTCAGGTGCAGGGCACTGCGGGCATGGAAGCGGATCTGCAGGGCTGCATCCTTGAAGGTCTGCGGTTTGAGCGCCCAGACCACCAGCGCGGCACCCTCCAGAAAGGGCCCTGGTCTGGCCTGTGCCGCAATGCCGAAGTGGCTGCGCAATTTCTCCTGGGCTTCCGGGAACGGCTCGATCACGTCGATCATGCTCGCCGGTGTGCCCTGCGACATCAGGCCGCTGATCAGCGCGCTGGCCATGTTGCCGCCGCCGATGAATGCCACTCGTTCAACCATCATGCCTCCCGTGCCTTGGGCGCGGTTGCTCCGCGCGGTGTTGTGTCAACCATTGTCGCAAGATGCGGGCCGCCTGCCATCCCGCATCTGCTGTAGGCGGTGGCTACTCCAGTGCGGCCTGGCGCACTGCGTGTTCCCAGCGCTGCATCTGCTCTTGGGCCCACTGCCGGCTCTGCTGCGGTTCGAACTTGCGCTCAAAGCGCCAGAGCCGCGCCAGCTCGTCCGTGCCCCGGTACACACCGGTGGCCAGCCCGGCCAGGTAGGCCGCACCCAGGGCGGTGGTCTCGACCACGGCCGGGCGCACCACCTCGATGCCCAGCAGGTCGGCCTGGAACTGCATCAGCAGGTCATTGACGCTGGCGCCACCATCGACCCGCAGCTCCTGCAGCGGCGCACTGCCCGCGGCCACGGCGTCGCGGCCCATCGCCTGCAGCAAGGCAGCGCTCTGGAAGGCGATGCTTTCCAGCGCCGCGCGCGCAATGTGAGCGCTGGTACTGCCGCGTGTCAGGCCGGTGATGGTGCCGCGGGCGTGGGGCCGCCAGTAGGGCGCGCCCAGGCCGGTGAAGGCCGGTACCACCATCACGCCACCGGCGTCGGGAACGCTCTGGGCCAGCCGCTGCACCTCGGCACTGGACTCGATGGCATGCAGGCCGTCGCGCAGCCACTGGACCACGGCGCCGCCCACAAACACGCTGCCTTCGAGGGCAAATTGCGGCAGCGCGCTGGTCTGGGCCGCACTGGTGCTGAGCAGGCCGTTGTTTGAGGTCTGAAAGTGTCCGCCGGTGTGCATCAACATGAAGCAGCCGGTGCCATAGGTGTTCTTGGCCATGCCGGCCTCGAAACAAGCCTGGCCGAACAATGCGCTCTGCTGGTCTCCCGCCATGCCAGCCACGGGAATGGCGTGGCCCAGCAGTGCCGGCTCGATCCCGCCGAACTCGGCGCTGGAGGGCCGCACCTGCGGCAGCAGCTCGGCAGGAATGTCCAGCAGCCGCAGCAGCTCCGGGTCCCACTGGTTGTTGTGGACGTTGAACAGCATGGTGCGCGAGGCATTGCTGACATCGGTGGCATGGACCCGCCCGCCGGTAAGCTGCCACAACAGCCAGCTGTCGATCGTGCCAAACGCCAGTTCGCCGCGTCCGGCCTGGGCTCTGGCACCAGGCACGTTGTCCAGCAGCCACTTCAGCTTGGTGGCGGAAAAGTAGGAGTCAATCAGCAGACCGGTGCGCTGCTGGATCAGGCTGCCGTGGCCGCCATTGCGCAGTTCGGCGCAGGCGGCTTCACCGCGCCGGTCCTGCCAGACGATGGCCGGATGCACCGGCTGGCCGGTCTTGCGGTTCCACAGCACCGTGGTCTCGCGCTGGTTGGTGATGCCGATGGCGTGGACCGCGCTGGCGTCCAGGCCTGCTGTAGCCAGCGCCTGGCGTGCCGTGTCCAGCTGGGTGCGCCAGATTTCCATGGGGTCATGCTCGACCCAGCCTGGCTGCGGGTAGTGCTGCGTCAGCTCCTGCTGGGCTGAGGCGACCACCCGGCCGGCTTGGTCGAACACGATGCTGCGTGAGCTGGAGGTTCCCTGGTCGAGGGCAAGCAAGTAGGTCATGGCGCGGTCCACAGGCTGATGGTCACGGGGCGGGCGCCACATCGTACCTGTCCCGGTCGTGGTGCCGGCGCCAAAGCAGCGACCATAATGGATTTGACGCCGCCGGGGACACGGACCGGCACACCGATTGCACAGGAATATCCCCATGAGCCCAGTGCCGCAGAGTACGCCCTTGCCCACGTTGCGCCCTCAGCTGCTGGCGCAGCTGACCGAGTCGCGGGTTTTTGACCTTGCCATCGTGGGTGGCGGGGCCACCGGGCTGGGCGTGGCCCTGGATGCGGTGGCACGGGGCTTTTCCGTGGCGCTGGTGGAGGCACACGACTTTGCCAAGGGCACCTCGTCGCGCGCCACCAAGCTGGTGCATGGTGGTGTACGCTACCTGGCGCAAGGCAACATCGGCCTGGTGCGCGAGGCCTTGCACGAACGCACGACCTTGCTGTACAACGCGCCGCACCTGGCCCAGCCGCTGGCCTTCGTCATGCCGTGCTACCGCTGGTGGGAGGAGCCGTTCTACGGTGTCGGCCTGAAGCTGTATGACGCGCTGGCCGGCTCGGCCGGACTGGGCGCGACCGAATTTCTGG
>JANMKM010000447.1:0-1561 GCA_031372035.1 Rhodoferax sp.
GCGCAAAAAGCCACCAGTAAAAGACTTTTTTTCATCGCGGCAATCAACACGATGCGGCTCATATCAAATACTCCCCTTGGTTTTGTGATCCATATGTTTGAAGTTACGCAACCAGCCGTGAGCTCCGTTGCGCTGATTATCTCAGTGCAATTAGAAGTTTGTCGAATTGTGCCAATTGCTTCAGGACCTGCAATTCCACCCCAACGGACTTATACCAGCCAGCGTCCAGCGCTGCGTTGGTGGAATGGGCCACATTTGCCCGGCGATATGCAGCAACCAGGTTGGCTACCTCTTCGATGCCGCTCTTTTGAGTCCCAAGTGTCGTGGACTTCATTCTCCTGTCACCTTGTGTCATTGTCCTTGCTCCACAGCATGGTAGTTTGATGCGTTTCCCGGTGGCGCCGTTCTGGGCTTCACCTTGAACAACGTAACTGCATCAACTGTGCCAGTTCTGTAATCAGCTTAACAAAGCGGCAGGTTATTGAATTTGCACGATTACTTCTGTTGCCAGTAGCCGGCGGAATATCTTGCGGGCAAAGTCTTGCCAGATATCAAATTCCGGTTGGCAAAAAGCCGCCCACCTGTTGCAACCCTTTATAATAGTCATTCTCATTGTTGTGTGGGCAGGGTTAGCCGTGCCTCAGGCCGGTCAGCCATTCTCTTCCGATCCGGCAGACGACTGAATAGGCTGGGTTGAAGACATTGGCTATGTCGTAACGCACCGCCTGCCCCATCACGTGGCTTGCCGTCACTTCATCGAGTCCATAGTCCTGCATAAGCCAATCCAGCATTTCGGTGGTGGCGTGCTGCAAGGCCTGGTCTAAGGGCCGCGCATTGCCGACGGTGAAGATTTCCCTTGAGTTGGAGCCGCGCGGCCAGCCAATCTGCTTCGTCTTCAAAATCTGCACCGTGAATTGGATCTCAGCCGCGGTCTCGATGCCGGTGCCGACGATTTCACCGTCACTTTGGGCTGCGTGAACATCGCCAAGAAAGAACAACCCGCCGGCCGCGGAAACCGGGAACATGACTTCGACGCCCGCGCCGAAGCCCCTATAGTCCATGTTGCCGCCATAGGGCCCGCTGGTCGCCGTTGAGATCGATTGACCCATTGCAGGGGCCACGCCGAAGCAGCCAATCATGGGTTTCACCGCTACTGACCAATCACGCAAGGCGGCCGGCGGGGTCGTGAGGCGAGCCCGTCCGGCGGCGATGTCGATGATCCAGTCCGCCACCCGGCGGGCGGGAAAGCGCGACACGGCGCTGGGGTTCACCACATTCGGACTGAGAACCTGAAAGGTCCAGCCGGTGGGCCGGGTCATTGCGATACTGTCTATGCGGATGCGCAGCACATCTCCAGGTGCTGCGCCTGACACATAAAATGGCCCGGTCATTGGATTGGGTCCGTCGGCGCGCTTGCGGCCCTCACGGTCAAAGCCATGGGCATCGAGCGTCTCGGTCACGACTGTGTCGCCATCGCCTACAATCAGCGCGGGCTCATGGCTCCCGATGGAATTGTAGAAGCGCGTTGGCGCGAAGGTGTGGATCGTCATGAATGGCAATG
>JANMKM010000448.1:0-3317 GCA_031372035.1 Rhodoferax sp.
TCAGAAATTCGACCAGACATCCGTCTCGGGACCCAATGTGACCCACGATATTCGCTGGCTGCGGGCGGGGCAGGAGTTCGATTTATGAACGCGGTCCTCAAGCCGGTGGCCGGTGAAAAGTCCTCCGAGCAGGCGTTCTTCGAGAACCAGAAGCTTCCCCCTGACAAACGCGGGGTGACGTTCGAGGCGCTGTTCTACAAGCAACTGCACAACGTGACGGCCCGCATCCACGATACCGAAAACCTAGAGCAGATCATGCTGGAGGCGAGCCAGGACATCTGCCGCCTGCTCAATGCCGATCGTCTGACGCTGTATGCCGTCAACGAAGACCGCACGGCTATCGTCTCCAAAGTCAAGACCGGGCTCAACAGCAGCCGGGATTTGAAGTTGCAGATATCGCCTCAGAGTCTTGCCGGCTACGCTGCTTTCAGCAAGCAGTTGCTCAATCTGGCGGACGTCTACGACGATGAGGCGCTTAAGCAAATCCACCCTTCATTAACTTTTCTCAAGGAGGTCGACAAGCGCTCCGGCTACCGGACGCGCCAGATGCTGGTTGCTCCAATACTCGACGCGGACGTTTTGCACGGTGTATTGCAAATCATCAACAACAAGAGCGACCAGCCGTTTGGCACGCTGGAGGTTGAAGGCGTCGCGCAGCTGTGCAAGACGCTGGCCACCGCTATCCGGCAGCGCATGCAAAAGGCCAGTGAGGCGACGCGGCGCAAGGCCACCAAATTCGACGGCTTGGTCGCGGACAACGTCATCACCCCCGCCGAGCTTGAGAAGAGCCTGATCGACGCGCGCACCGAAAGCAAGCCGGTCGAACATGTCTTGATGGCGAATTTCAAGATTCGCCCGGCGCAGATCGGCCCTTCGTTGGCCAAGTTCTTTGGCGTTCCATACGAGCCATTCAATGCTGGCCGGATTCGCTCGGAAATGCTGCATGGACCTTTGAAGCGCGAATTCATCGAAGAGCAGGGCTGGATTCCTCTCGAGGAGTCACCCGAAGGCCTGGTCATCATGTGCGTCGACCCGGAGGCGGTGCGTGGCGCACGGGTGGTGCCGCAAGTCTTTCCCAGAATCACCAAGTTTGCCTACCGCGTCACCACCCTGACCGAGTTTCAGGAGACCTTGGCGCAGCTGTTCGGGGCGGGAGCGGAGGGTGGTTCCATCGACCAGTTGCTGGCCGACATGGACGGCGGTCCGATAGACGATGGCAGCAACGATGACTCTCTGGAGTCGGCTGCGGCGGACAACGAACTCGTCAAGTTCGTCAACAAGGTCATCATCGACGCCTACAACCAAAAAGTTTCCGACATTCACATCGAACCCATGCCCGGCAAGCTCAAGACCGGCATCAGGTTTCGTATCGACGGTACTTTGATGCCTTATATCGAGGTGCCGGCGCATTTCCGCCAAGCCATGGTCACCCGTTTGAAGATCATGTGCGACCTCGATATTTCGGAGCGCCGCAAGCCGCAGGACGGCAAGATCAAGTTCAAGAAATACGGCCCGCTGGACATAGAGCTTCGGGTGGCCACCATTCCATCCACCGGTGGCGTGGAAGACGTTGTCATGCGGATTCTGGCCGCCGGCGAACCGATTCCGTTGGACAAGCTGGGCCTGACGCCGCACAACAAGGAACGGGTGATCCGGACGGTTGAGAAACCCTATGGATTGTTTTACGTTTGCGGCCCTACCGGCTCGGGCAAAACTACCACGCTGCACTCCATCCTCAAGCATCTGAACACGCCCGACACGAAAATTTGGACAGCCGAAGACCCGGTCGAAATTACGCAAAAAGGGCTGCGTCAGGTGCAGATCAACCGCAAGGCCGGGATTGATTTCGCGCTGGTTATGCGGGCGTTTTTGCGGGCTGATCCGGACATCATCATGGTGGGTGAATCGCGCGACAAGGAAACCGTCGCCATGGGGGTTGAAGCCTCACTCACCGGCCACTTGGTTTTTTCCACGCTGCACACCAACTCCGCGCCCGAGTCGATCACGCGTCTGCTGGACATGGGCATGGACCCGTTCAACTTCGCCGACGCATTGCTGGGCATTCTTGCGCAGCGACTGGCTAAGAAGTTGTGTGACTGCAAGGAAGCCTATGTACCTGAAGCCGAAGAGCTCAGGCTTTTTGCCGCCGAGTACGCGGAGGAGTTGCGCCATTCAAAGGCCTGGAAGGCTGACTACGCCGAAGAGACCAGGAAACTGGTCGAAAGCTGGGTCAAGACATACGGCCAAGACGGGCAACTCAAGTTTTACCGCCATGTAGGCTGTGACAAATGCAATAAGACTGGCTACAAGGGGCGCATTGGATTGCATGAACTCCTGATTGCCGACGACGACATCAAGAAACTCATTCAGGAACGTGCGCGCGTGGCCGAAATTTTCGCCGCCTCGGTCGAAGGCGGAATGCGTACTCTCAAAATGGATGGCATGGAAAAAATCATGATGGGCTTGACGGACATCAAAATGGTCAGGTCGGTCTGCATCAAGTGACCCTAATGGAATGACAAAAATGTCGTTCCAAGGTTTCCATAGTTGGGAAATCTGATCTGAGCGACAAATCATGGAGACTTTCACGAATTTCCCTTCAGATGCCGACGAAAAGCCGCCTGGCATGGAATCTGCTGATCAGTGCTTCTCGTTTGTTCATTTTCCTCAAGGAGTATTCATGAAGCGTTCTATGCAAATGGGTTTTACCCTGATCGAATTGATGATCGTAGTTGCGATCATCGGTATTTTGGCCGCTGTGGCGTTGCCAGCGTACCAAGACTACACCAACCGCGCCAAGGCTTCTGAAGTTATTTTGGCCGCCAGTGGCGCACGTACTTGCGTGAGTGAGCAGGTGCAGACAGTGGGGTTGAGCAATTTGTCGGCTACGTGCGGCGGTGGCTTTACCGCGACAAAATATGCTAAGGCACTCGATGTCGGTGATACGAGCGGGGTAATAACGGTGTCTGGTCAGATTGTTGCGCCCAATGACTTGGTTGTTACCTTGACTCCAACAGTTGCATCAAGCCAGATTACGGCTTGGGTCTGCGGTGGAAATGTGCCAAAATGGCTGCCGGGGTCCTGTAAGTAATTCAGCGTTTTGTTTTTCAAATGGAGAGCCGAGCTCTCCATTTTGTATACGTAGCCATAGACATGTTGCATTATTTAAATTCTCTCGTCTGTTCTTTTTTCCAAGGATTATTCATGAGGCCGTCTCTGCAAAAGGGTTTTACTTTGATTGAGTTGATGCTCGTGGTTGCGATCATTGGCATTTTGGCGGCGGTAGCGCTGCCTGCTTATCAGGATTACACCAACCG
>JANMKM010000503.1:0-6355 GCA_031372035.1 Rhodoferax sp.
GGAGTGCCTGGAGCGCTGGGAGCAGCTGTCCGCTCCAGCCTGAACCCACATGCGCAGCGCCGGGTGGTAGTGCTGCGGGGTCGCGAATTCAAGCCGGCACTGCCGGTACAGTCGGCTGCCCCAGCGCCCGCAACACGTCGCGCACCGCCTGCGCCCGGTCGCGCGCCTCGGGCAGGGCGCGCTCGATGCGCAGCTTCTCGTTGCCCACCAGCTTGATATGGCGTTGCTTCTGGATCAGTTCGACGATGCGCCGCGGGTCAATGGGTGCCTGCTTGCGAAAGGTGATGTTGATCAGGTGCGGCGCTGCGTCCACCTTGAGCACGCCATAGGGCTGGCTACCGACGCGCAGCCGGTGCGCGTCAATCAGGGTCTGGGCCTGGCTCGGCAGCTTGCCGAAGCGGTCCACGATCTCCTCCTGCAGCGCATCGATCTGGTCCATGTTCTTCGCGCTGGCCAGCTTCTTGTAGAACGACAGCCGCAGGTGCACGTCGCCGCAGTAGTCGCTGGGCAGCAGCGCCGGCGCGTGCAGGTTGATCTCGGTGGCGATGTTCAGTGGGCTCAGCAGGTCGGGCTCGATGCCGGCCTTGAGACAGCGCACGGCCTCAGCCAGCATCTCGTGGTAGAGCTGGAAGCCGATCTCCATCATGTTGCCGCTCTGGTTCTCGCCCAGCACCTCGCCGGCACCGCGGATCTCCAGGTCGTGCATTGCGAGGTAAAAGCCCGAGCCCAGTTCTTCCATCTGCTGGATCGCTTCCAGCCGTTGCGTCGCCTGCTTGGTCAAGCCCTGCAGGTCCGGCACCATCAGGTAGGCGTAGGCCTGGTGGTGGCTGCGGCCGACCCGGCCGCGCAGCTGGTGCAGCTGGGCCAGGCCGAACTTGTCAGCCCGGCTCATCACGATGGTGTTGGCCGTGGGCACGTCGATGCCAGTCTCGATGATGGTGGAGCACAGCAGCAGGTTGCTGCGCTGGGCCACAAAGTCGCGCATCACGCCCTCCAACTGGCGCTCCGGCATCTGGCCATGGGCCACGGCGATCCGGGCCTCCGGCAGCAGCTCTTCGAGCTTGGCGCGCCGGTTCTCAATGGTCTCGACCTCGTTGTGCAGGAAGTAGACCTGGCCGCCGCGCTTGAGCTCGCGCAACACGGCCTCGCGGATCACGCCGTTGCCTTCGGTCCGCACAAAAGTCTTGATCGCCAGGCGGCGTTGCGGCGCGGTGGCGATGACGCTCAAGTCGCGCAGGCCTTCCAGCGCCATGCCCAGGGTGCGGGGAATCGGTGTGGCGGTCAGCGTCAGCACATCCACCTCGGCCCGCATGGCCTTCATGGCTTCCTTGTGGCGCACGCCGAAGCGGTGTTCCTCGTCAATGATCAGCAGGCCCAGGTTGCTGAACCTGGTGTCCCGGCTCAGCAGCTTGTGGGTGCCGACCACGATGTCCACGGTGCCGTCGGCCAGTCCCTTGAGCGCGGCTGTGATCTCCTTGCCCGAGCGGAAACGGCTCATCTCGGCAATCTTCACCGGCCACTTGCCGAAGCGGTCCACCAGGGTCTGGAAATGCTGTTCCGCCAGCAGCGTGGTGGGTGCCAGAAACGCCACCTGACGGCCGCCGGTGACGGCGATGAACGCTGCGCGCAAGGCCACTTCGGTCTTGCCGAAGCCCACGTCGCCGCAGATCAGCCGGTCCATGGGCCGTGGGCTGATCATGTCCTGGATCACGGCATGGATGGCGGCGCGCTGGTCCGCCGTTTCCTCAAAGCCGAAATCATTGGCAAAGACTTCGTAGTCGTTGGCGGAATAGCGGAACGGATACCCCTCGCGGGTGGCACGGCGAGCATAGATATTGAGCAACTCGGCCGCTGCATCGCGTACCTGCTCGGCGGCGCGGCGCTTGGCCTTTTCCCACTGCCCGCTGCCCAGGCGGTGCAACGGTGCTTCCTCGGCCGAGACCCCGGTGTAGCGGCTGATCAGCTGCAGCTGGCTCACGGGTACGTACAGTGTGGCGTTGTCGGCGTATTGCAGGTGCAGGAACTCCTGCAGCTCCGGCTCGCCATTGGCCTGGACCTGGCCCAGGTCCAGATGCACCAGCCCCCGGTAGCGGCCGATACCGTGCGCTGCATGCACCACCGGGTCACCAATCGCCAGTTCGCTCAGGTCCTTGATCAGGGCCTCGACATCGCTGTCCTGTTCCTGCTTCTTGCGCCGGCGAGTGGTCGGGCCGGCGGCGAACAGCTCGGTCTCGGTCACCAGATCGATGCCTTCTTCCACCCAGGCAAAGCCGGCGCTCAATGCGGCGGTGGCGATGCCCAGCTTCTCATCGCTGGTCTGGAACTCCAGTAGCGAGTCGAAGGCTGGCGGCACCAGAGCACTGGCGTGCAGGAAGTCCAGCAGGCTGGTGCGTCGACCGTCACTCTCAGCCAGCACCAGCACCCGTTGTTTGGTGCTGGCCAGATGCGACTTGAGCCGGGCCAACGGGTCCTCGGCGCCACGCACCACGGTCAGGTCCGGCAGGGAGTCGATCTCGGCCCAGTCGCCCGGGTTGCCTGGTCGCAGCGCCAGTTGCGCATGGGCATTGACGCCGGCAAAGAACTGCTCCGGCCCCAGGAACAGGGCCTCGGGCGGCAAGGCCGGTCGTTCCGGGTCGGCTTGCACCAGCCGGTAGCGCTCGCGCGTGTCCTGCCAGAAGCGCTGGAAGGCGCCATCGAGCTCGCCGTGCAGCACCACGGTGGACTCCGGCCCAAGATAGTCGAACACCGTGGCCGTCTGCTCGAAGAACAGTGGCAGGTAGTACTCGATGCCGGCGGTGGCGACACCGTTGCCAATGTCCTTGTAGATCCGGCTCTTGGTCGGGTCGCCTTCCAGCAGCTCGCGCCAGCGGCTGCGAAAGCGCGAGCGGGCGGTGTCGTCCATCGGAAATTCGCGCCCGGGCAGCAGCCGCAATTCGGGCACCGGATACAGGCTACGCTGGCTGTCGGGGTCAAAACTGCGGATGCTGTCAATCTCGTCGTCAAACAGGTCCACCCGGTAGGGCATGGCCGAGCCCATGGGGAACAGGTCGATCAGGCCACCGCGCACCGCGTATTCGCCCGGGCTGACCACCTGCGTCACATGGCTGTAGCCGGCCAGGGTGAGCTGGGCCTTGAGCTGGGACGCGTCGAGCTTCTGTCGGGTCTTGAAGTGGAAGGTGTATGCAGCCAGAAAACTGGGCGGCGCCAGCCGGTACAGCGCCGTGGTGGCGGGTACCACCACCACGTCCACGCCGTCCACCCCCGGTCGCGCAGCGTGGGTGTGCAGCCGCCACAGCGTGGCCAGGCGTTCGCTGATCAGGTCCTGGTGCGGCGAGAAGCTGTCGTAGGGCAGGGTTTCCCAGTCTGGGAACAGGGCCAAGCGCAGTTCCGGCGCGAAGAACACCATCTCTTCGAGCAGGCGCTGGGCGTCGGTGGCGTCGGCCGTGACGATGGCTGTCAGCTTGCCGGCGGCCTGTTCCCGCAGCGCCAGTTGCGCCAGCAGCAGGGCATCGGCCGAGCCCGACGGGCGCGGCAGCGTGAAGCGTCCGGCGCGCGGAAGTTTGGGTAGTTGCATGGAAAACAGAAAAACCCCCGCGCCATCGGCCGGGGGGTGTTGCAGGTCTGTGCTGTTCGGGATTTTAGAATGGGGCTCCGTTCATGACCGAAGCTTTCCCCAATGTCCTGCCCGTGCCCCGATTCTGGGCGCTGATTCCTTGTGCGGGCTCCGGTAGCCGTGCTGGCACGGTGAGCCCCAAGCAGTATCAGATGGTGGCCGGCCAGGCCCTGGTGCTCCATACGCTGTCCGCTTTTCTGGCGGTGCCGCGACTGGCAGGCATTCTGGTGGTGGTGAGTCCCGACGATGATTTTTTTGGCGCCGCTCCTGCAGCCTTTGCCATAGCCGGATGCGGTGGCGCCAGCCGCGCCGACAGTGTGCGCAATGGCTTGTTGTCTTTGGCGCAACAGGGCGCCCTGTCGCAGGACTGGGTGTTGGTGCATGACGCGGCCCGTTGCCTGGTGACGGCGCAGCAGATTGATGGCCTGATCGACGCCTGTCAGCATGACGCTGTGGGTGGCCTGCTGGCACTGCCGCTGCCGGACACGCTCAAGCAGGAGGCCCAGGGGCGCGTGGCCACCACCCTGGGCCGCAGTGACAAGTGGCTGGCGCAGACGCCTCAGATGTTCCGCCTTGGCTTGCTGCAGGAGGCCCTGGCGCAGCACGGTCATCAGGTTACGGATGAGTCCGGCGCCATCGAGGCGCTGGGCTTGCAGCCGTTGCTGGTGCCCGGCAGTGCGCAGAACTTCAAGGTCACCTATCCACAGGACTTCGCCCTGGCCGCCGCCGTGCTTGCCAGCCGGCACGGCGCGCACCACAGCCCTAACCACAATGACTATGACTACCCCTGACTGCAAGATGCGGATTGGCGAAGGCTGGGACGTGCATGCCCTGGTGGAGGGACGGCCGCTGATCATCGGCGGCGTCAACATCCCCTGGCATCTGGGGCTGCTCGGCCATTCCGACGCCGACGTACTGCTGCACGCAATCACCGATGCCTTGCTCGGCGCGGCTGGCCTGGGCGACATCGGGCGCCATTTTCCGGACACCGGTCCAGCCTTTGCCGGCGCCGATTCGACCCGGCTGCTGATGGAGGCGGCCGAGCGGGTGCGCGCAGGCGGCTGGCATATCGGCAACGTGGACAGCACGGTGGTGGCACAGGCGCCGCGCCTGGCGCCGCACATCGCAACGATGTGCGCCAACATTGCGAAAGCCCTGGCGCTGGCGCCGGAACAGGTCAACGTCAAGGCCAAGACGGCGGAGAAACTGGGGCCGATCGGGCAGCAGCAGGGGATCGAGGCCCGTGCCGTTGTGCTACTGTTTCGCTAGCATTCCGTGCAATCTGGATAAGCTCTGCAGCCGCTTTTATTGGTAGTCAGAGCTGTTTGACGATGCGCGTGGCGCGCTGCAGCCTGATGTGTGCTGCCAAACCGCCCGAGGTGGTGTTAGCCAGGGCAAAGGTGCCGCCCATGCGCTGGATGTTCTTTTCCACGATCGACAGCCCCAGGCCGGCACCGTTGGCTGCAGTACGGGCTGCGTCTCCGCGAAAGAAGGGCTTGGTCAGGTTGGCCAGGTTCTCTCGCGACACACCGACGCCATGGTCGCGCACCTTGAGCAGCACCCACTTGTCGCGGGCCCGGGCCGCAATGTCAACCTCGGCCACGCCGCTGTCGGGTGACTTGCCATAGCGCCGGGCGTTCTCCAGCAGGTTCGAGATCACGCGTCCCAATTCGACCTCGTCCGCCATCACCATCAGGTTTTCCGACAGGTCCAGGTTGAAGCGCATGTCGGCGTGATCCCGCAGCGCGTAGATGCAGCCGTCGATCACGTCGCCCAGCAGCACGGAACGCAGCGCCACATGGTCCGGGCGGGCATAGTCCAGGAATTTGTCAATGATGCCGTTGAGCTGTTCGATGTCGGCCACCATGTGCGCCTTGGCACCTTCGTCGCTGACGCTCATCTCGGTCTCCAGCCGCAGCCTGGACAGCGGTGTGCGCAGGTCGTGCGAGATGCCGGCAAGCATCACCGCACGGTCCTGTTCGATCTTGGCCAATTTATCGGTCATGCGGTTGAACCCTATGTTGACGGCGCGAATTTCACTGGTGGCCACCCGCTCGTCGAGCTGGCTGGCCTTGAAGTCGCCCTCGCGCACCCGGCTGGTGGCGAAGGACAGTTGCTTGAGGGGGCGGTTGATCAGGCGTGCGATCAGGGCGGCGCCGGCCAGCGACAAGGCGGCGGCGGTGGTCAGCCAGATCAGCCAGGTCTGGCCGGCAGTGCGGTTGAAGCGGGCCCGGTCGGTCTGCATCCAGTAGTTGTCGTCGTCGATCGAAAAGCCGATCCACAGGCCGCTCTCCTCGTTGACGCTGTTGGCCACCACCGTGCCCGGACCCAGGCGCTGGATCAACTCGGCCGATATGCGCCGGCCCAGGCTGTCACTGTCGAAGGGCTCGAAACTGTCGTCGGGCTCGCGCGGCATGATGCGCACGCCCTCCTGGTCGGTCATGGTCTTGATCAGCGAGACCCGGGCAATCGAGTCGGAGTGCACCAGGGCGGCGCGGCTGAGGTTCACCAGCGAGGCAATTTGCTGGGCCGTCTGGATGGCGCGGGGTTCGAATTCCAGTGTGCGCAGCGTCTGCAGCCAGGCCAGGATGCTGCCGATCAGCAACAGGGCCAACAGGAAGAAGGTACGCCAGAACAGGCTCAGGCCCAACCGGGCAGGCGGTTTCTCCTGGGGCGCTTCGTCGTATTCGAGGGGCGCGGGTGTACTCTGCAGGGTCAGCGTGCTGTCGGGCTCGGCCTTTG
>JANMKM010000516.1:0-7561 GCA_031372035.1 Rhodoferax sp.
GGCGTGGACCTGGACTTCCTGGTAGGCAAGCGCGGCTCCTTTGTGCCTAGAGACAACCATTGAGCCCTCTCCCTCTCCCGCATGCGGGAGAGGGTTGGGGTGAGGGAAGCCACGTCGTTCGCCGACCCCTCACCCCTGCCCTCTTCCCAAAGGGGCGAGGGAGCCCATACCAAGACAATGATCACCACCAAGCTGTTTGACGTGGTCGCCCTGGGCGAAGCCATGGTCGAGTTCAACCAGACGGTAGCCGGCGAGCCACACCACCTGCAGGGCTTTGGCGGCGACACCAGCAATGCCGTGATTGCCGCTGCCCGGGCCGGCGCCCGATCAGCCTACCTCAGCCGCGTTGGCGACGACAGCTTCGGCCAATGGCTGCTGAATCTGTGGGCGCGCGAGGGCGTGTTCACGCAAGCCGTGGAAACCGTTGCCGATGCGCCCACCGGCATCTACTTTGTCACCCATGGCGACAACGGTCACCAGTTCAGCTACCGCCGGGCTGGCTCGGCTGCTTCCCAGATGACACCGCAATGGCTGCTGGACGGCCCGGCCGGCGGCATGGTGCGCAGCGCCAAACTGCTGCATGTCTCCGGCATCTCGATGGCGATCTCACCCTCGGCCTGCGACACCACACTGGCTGCCATGGTGCTGGCCCGCGAAGCGGACACCCGTGTGGCATTCGATTCCAACCTGCGGCTGCGGTTGTGGTCGCTACAGGCCGCGCGCAGTGCCATCAGCCGCGCCCTGGCGCTGACCGACATCTTCCTGCCCAGCCTGGAAGACATCACCACACTGACGGGCCTGACCGAACCCGACGCCATCGTCGATTGGTCCCACGCCGCGGGAGCGGGTCAGGTGGTGCTCAAGCTGGGGGCCGACGGTGCCTTGGTCAGCGATGGCACGATGCGCCAACATCTGGCGGGACATCGTGTCACCGCGCTGGACGCCACTGGCGCGGGCGACTGCTTCTGTGGCAACCTGCTGGCCCGCCTGGCCCTGGGTGACCCGCTGTTCGAGGCTGCGCGCTACGCCAACGCCGCTGCCGCGCTGGCGGTGCAGGGCTTTGGCGCCGTGGCCCCATTGCCGAGGCCGGAGCAGGTGAGGGCCATGCTGTGAGCGTCAACCGGCAGCGCGGCACGAGCAGCAAACAACAGGGGGCAAGATGAGCCATCTGGTTGCCGTCGACTGGGGCACGACCTCGCTGCGCGGTGCGCTGCTCGACAGCAGCGGCGCGGTTCTGGAAGAGCGTGCCTTCCCGCGCGGCATCCTGAGCGTGGCACCGGGCGAATTTGCGCCCGTGTTCCTGTCCTGCTTTGCCAGCTGGATGCAGGAGTCCGACACGCTGTGCCTGATCGCCGGCATGGCCGGCTCCAAACAGGGCTGGCAGGAGGCACCCAACTGCGCCTGCCCGGCCGGCTTTGCCCAGGTGGCGCAACAGCTGGCCTGGGTACAGCCGGACAAGATTGCCATCGTCCCGGGCTTGCGCTGCGAGAACAACGGCATCGCCGGCGTGGCCGGCATGGAACGCGTTCCGGACGTGATGCGCGGCGAGGAAACCCAGATCCTGGGCGCGCTGCAGTTGCTCGGTCTGGATGAAGGTCTGTTCGTGCTGCCAGGCACCCACAGCAAGTGGGCCCGGGTCGAAGACAGCACGATCCTGGGCTTTTCCACCTGCATGACCGGAGAGGTGTATGGCCTGCTGCGCCAGCACTCGATCCTGGCGCGCACCCTGCCAACGGGCGACATACCATTCCACGGTCCGGCTTTCGACCAGGGTGTGGCCATGGCGGCCAGCCATGCCAGCCTGCTGCAAACTGCATTCAGCGCACGCACCCTGGCCCTGTTCGAGCGCATGCCACCCGAGGGCCTGGCGAGCTACCTGTCGGGCCTGGTGATCGGCGAGGAGCTGCGAGCGCAAGCACCGCTGGCCAGCGACACTGTGGTTCTGGTGGGCGCGGAGCAGCTCACAGCCCACTATGCGCGCGCCCTGCGCCAGTGGGGTGTAACGGCCCAGCGCGTGGGTGCGCAGGCCAGCTGGCGTGGCCTGTGGGCGCTGGCCCGGGCACTGGATCAACCGCCGCAGCCGCTGCGTCATTCATAGCGGCCCTAACATAGGGGCATGAATCCGATCTCCTCCCCCATTTCCTTCGGCCTGGGCGGCCGCGTGTGTCTGGTCACCGGCGGCTCCCAGGGTATCGGCGAGGCCTGCCTGCGGCGCTTCGCGCGCGAAGGCGCCAGGCTGGTCATTGCCGACGTAGCCGACGGCCCGGGGCTGGCCCTGGCAGCCGAGTTGGGCGCGCTCTACGTACATTGCGACGTCGGCGACAAGGCCCAGGTAGACGCCGCCGTGGCCCAGGCCATGGCGCTGCACGGCTGCATCGACGTGCTGGTGAACAATGCCGGCATCTTCAAGGCTGCCGACTTTCTGGAAGTGACTGAAGCCGATTTCGACGCCGTGCTGCGCGTCAACCTCAAGGGCGCCTTCCTGATGGGTCAGGCCGTGGCACGCGAAATGGCACGGCGGGGGGGCGGCAATATCGTCAACATGAGCTCGGTCAATGGCGTGCTGACCATCCCCACGATTGCCAGCTACAACGTCAGCAAGGGCGGCATCAACCAGCTCACGCGGGTGATGGCGCTGGCCCTGGCTGACAAGGGCATCCGCGTCAATGCCGTGGCCCCCGGCACCATCGCCACCGAATTGGCGGCCAAGGCTGTACTGACCAGCGACGAGGCCAAGGCCCGGATCATGAGCCGCACACCGATGAAGCGCCTGGGCGAACCGGGGGAGATCGCCGACGTGGTGGCCTGGCTGGCCAGCGACGCTGCGAGCTACGTCACCGGGGAGATCGTCACGGTGGACGGCGGGCGGATGACGCTGAACTACACAGTGCCGGTGTAGCTAAACCTGACAGGGCCTCAGACGATGCCCTGGGTGCCGCCACCGACAGCCCGGTTCGCCAGCTCCTCCAGCGACACATGCCGCTGCGCCAGCGCCCGCCAGAGCATGGGCACATTCACGCCGGCGACGATCCTGCTCCGGGTCGGGTGGACAGCTGCAATGCGCGAAACGATATTGAAAGGCGTTGCGCCATACACGTCGGCCAGGATCAGGCAGTCCTGGCCGCGCAGGCTATCCTGCATCTGTTGGGTCTGCGCCTCCAGCTCTTCCATCGGTTGGCTGGAGCCCACGTCCAGGGCGTGCAGGCTGTCAGCGGCTTCGGGGTAGAGCAAGCGGCCGACTTCAGCCAGCGCCGTGGCCAGCGGGGCGTGGGCAATCAGCAAGATGGCGCAGACGTGGGACATGGCGGCCCGGGTCACTATAGCGCAGCCACCTTGCACTACGACCTCGTTCGGCCCAACCCGTGCCAGCCGCGGCGTGGCGCCGCGACGCCAGTACTTGATCTTGCGCAAGTGGCGCTGTAAGCCTGCAGATAAGCTTGGGCGGCACACTGCGGGCCTGCGCTGCGGCAAAGCCCTCGCGTTGTCCAAGCATGTTCCCAAAATCGCCTGAAGGAGTTTTCCCATGTCCCGAGATGTTGTAGTCGTCAGCGCGGTGCGCACCGCCATTGGTACTTTTGGCGGCAGTTTGAAAGACATTGCACCTACCGAACTAGCCGGCCAGGTGGTGCGCGAATCGCTCAGCCGGGCCCAGGTGGCAGGCGCCGATGTCGGCCACGTCGTGTTCGGTCATGTGGTCAACACCGAGCCCAAGGACATGTACCTGTCACGGGTGGCAGCCATCAACGGCGGCTGCGCCGAGGGCACACCGGCCCTCAACGTCAACCGGCTCTGCGGCTCGGGCCTGCAGGCCATCGTTTCGGCCAGCCAGAGCATCCTGCTCGGTGACTGCGACATCGCCATCGGTGGCGGTGCCGAGAACATGAGCCGTGTACCCTTCGCCTCGCTGAACATGCGCTGGGGCGCACGCATGGGCGACACCAAGATGGTGGACATGATGATCGGCGCCCTGCACGACCCGTTCCACACCATCCACATGGGCGTCACGGCCGAGAACATTGCTGCCAAGTGGGGCATCAGCCGAGAAGACCAGGACGCGCTGGCCGTGGAGAGCCACAACCGGGCGCAGCGCGCCACCGAGGCCGGCTACTTCACATCACAGATCATGCCGGTGCTGCTCAAGAGCCGCAAAGGCGATGTCTCCTGGGCCACCGATGAACATTTCCGGCCCAACTGCTCGCTGGCCGACATGGCCAAGCTCAAGCCAGCATTCCTGAAGGAGAACGGCACCGTCACGGCCGGCAATGCCTCGGGCATCAACGACGCAGCCGCGGCCGTGGTGCTGATGGAAGCCGGTGTTGCCAAGGCTCGCGGCCTCAAGCCAATGGCAAGGCTGGTGTCCTATGCCCATGCCGGCGTGGACCCCAAATACATGGGCATCGGCCCGGTGCCGGCGACCCGCAAGGCGCTGGAGCGAGCCGGCCTGCAAGTCAGTGACCTGGACGTGATCGAGGCCAAAGAAGCCTTCGCCGCCCAGGCCTGTGCGGTCAGCCGCGATCTGGGATTGGACCCGGCCAAGGTCAACCCGAAAGGCACAGGCATTTCGCTCGGGCACCCGATCGGCGCCACCGGGGCCTTGATCACGGTCAAGGCCCTGTACGAGCTGGAGCGCATCCAGGGCCGCTACGCACTGGTGACAATGTGCACCGGTGGCGGCCAGGGTATCGCTGCCATCTTCGAGCGCCAGGGTTGAGGTCCCGGCGCACGCAGGACACCTGCCCGTAGCAGCCGATTGCGCCCTCGCCCGGACCTGGCCAGACTTGCCGCATGAGCCCATCCAAGCACTGGAGCCTGGGAGCCAAGCTGGCGCTGGTGGCGACGCCTTTCCTGCTGCTGGCCCTGCTGTCCATCGCCATGACGCTGTGGGTGTCCTGGCAGCTGGAAGGTGGTGCTGCCGCCGTGAATGAGGCCGGCCGCATGCGCATGCAGGCCTACCGCATGTCATTGGCCATCGGCACCGCCGAGACCGAACGCCTGCCAAAACTGGTGGCTGCATTCGGCAGCAGCCTGGATCTGCTGCGCCAGGGCAATCCGGAACGCCCGTTGTTCGTCCCGTGGGATGACAACGTGCGCCAGCGCTTCGACACCGTGGAGGCCGACTGGACCGACTACCACCAGCGCTGGGTGGTGGCCCCAACCGGCAGCACGGCACAACTGCACATCGACACCGGCAGCTTTGTGGACCATATCGACGCACTGGTTGGAGCCATCGAGACCCACATGTCGCGCTGGACCGCGATGCTGCACCTGGCGCAACTGGCCATGATGGCCTTTGCCGTGGTGGGTGCTGCGGTGCTGGTCTATACCGGCTACCTGTTTGTGCTGGAGCCGGTGGGGCTTCTCAAGCAGGCCATCCAGCGCATGCAGGACGGCGACTTTTCGGCCCGGGTTGAGCGCGTCAGCAGCGACGAATTCGGCACCCTGGCGGAGGGCTTCAACGGCATGGCCGAGCACGTGCAGTCGATGTACCGGCACCTGGAAGCCCGGGTGGCCGAGAAGACCTCGGAGCTGCAGGACAAGCGCGAACGCCTGGAGGCCCTGTACGACGTGACAGCGCTGGTCGCCAACGCCACCAACCTGCAGGACCTGGCCCAGGGCTTTGTACGCCGGGTACGCAGTGTGGCGCGGGCCGATGCCATTGCGCTGCGCTGGTCCGACGAGAGCAACCAGCGCTACCTGATGCTGGCGTCCGACGGCCTGCCTGCAGCCATGGTGGAGGCCGAGCACTGTGTGCATGCCGGCGAATGCCACTGCGGATCCGCCTTGGCCCAGAGCGGCATGCGGGTGATCCCGATCCGCAGCCTGCAGCCGCAGCGCATGCAGCATTGCGCCATGGCCGGCTTCGAAACCGTGGCGTCGATCCCGATCCGACTGCATGAGCAGCTGATGGGCGAGGTTGACCTGTTCTTTCACGCCCAGCGCGATGTCGCGCCGGCCGAGCGTTCGCTGCTGGAGGCGCTCACCGCCCACCTGGCGGCGGCCATGGAAAACCTGCGGCTCAACGCACTGGAAAAGGAGGCAGCCGTATCCCAGGAGCGCAGCTTCCTGGCCCGGGAACTGCACGATTCGATCGCCCAGTCCCTGGCGTTTCTGAAGATCCAGGTGCAGCTGATGGGTGACGCCCTGGACAGCGGCAACCCGACCGAGGCGCGCCAGGTGCTGGCCGAGATCGACACCGGCGTGCGCGAAAGCTATGCCGATGTGCGGGAGCTGCTGGTCCACTTCCGCACCCGGGCCAACAGCGAAGACATCGAACCCGCCCTCAAGACCACGCTGCGCAAGTTCGAGCAGCAAAGCGGCCTGCCCACCACGCTTACGCTGCAGGGCAACAGCATGCCGCTGGCACCCGACCTGCAATTGCAGGTGCTGCATATCGTGCAGGAGGCGCTGTCCAACGTGCGCAAGCACGCCGGCGCCAGCCGGGTCTGGATGGATGTGCAACAGCAACCGCACTGGCGCTTCGAAATCCGCGACAACGGCAGCGGCTTCGCCGAGGACGCACAGGGCGACGCCGAACTGCACGTAGGACTGCGCATCATGCACGAACGCGCGGAGCGCATCGACGCCACGCTGGAGGTCATCAGCAGCCTGGGCCGTGGCACCTCGGTGATCCTGAGCCTGCCACCCGCAGCCGCGCCCAGCACCAAAGCCTCACCGGTCGAGACCGGCCGCGCACTCGCGCCAGCCTGAGCCATGTCTGCCAGCAACAGCCCGATCCGCATTCTGGTGGTTGACGACCACACCCTGTTTCGCCGCGGCATGACCGCCCTGCTGTCACGCGACCCGCAGTTCCAGGTGGTGGGTGACGCCGCCGACGCCGGCCAGGCCCAGCGCCGCGCCCAGGAATTGCAGCCGGACCTGATCCTGCTGGACAACCATCTGCCAGGCGTGCGCGGTGTGGACGCGCTGCCGGCACTGCGCCAGGCCGCTGCGGCGGCACGGATCCTGATGCTGACCGTGAGCGAGGACGAAGATGACCTGGCGGCGGCGCTGCGCAACGGCGCCGATGGCTACCTGCTCAAGACCATGGAAGGGGATGCCCTCGCGGGTGCCATCCGCCGGGCCATGCAAGGCGAAAACGTGATTGCCGGCGAGCTCACTGGCAAGCTGTTCTCGGCCTACCGCAACGCCAATGCCGCAGCCTCTGCCAACGTCGATGCGCTGGCGCCGCAGCCCAGCCCGCTGGCAGCACTGTCACCGCGCGAGCTCGAAATCCTGCGCGGCATCGCCGCTGGTGAAAGCAACAAGGAAATCGCCCGCACCCTGGCCATCGCCGAGGCCACAGTCAAGATCCATGTGCAGCACATTCTGCGCAAGCTCGACGTCAGTTCACGCGTCCACGCAGCCGTTATCGCAACCGGGCACGGCCTGTCTTGACCTGTATCAAGTGGCCGCGACTTTGAGCCACGTCTAGTTCCACGGAACTATGCCGCAGCGTGCCGGCATAGTTCCTCAGCGCAGCCGCAACCCGCCTACAGAGGGATGCTGCGCAACGCTGCTCACTCCTACAGTAACTCCATGCACAAGGAGCTGTGGATATGAG
>JANMKM010000528.1:0-13375 GCA_031372035.1 Rhodoferax sp.
GGCAGGCGCCGGCAGCAGAAACGCGGCACCGGCGAACATCAGGGTCGTGACGATGAAAACACCCACCAGTGCCACAGCCACCACATCCTTGTATAGGACGAAGCTGAGCAGCAAGCCGGCGATGATCACGGCCACCTTGGCAGCCTCGGCCTTGAGCATGGACAGCATCGTGTCCACCAGCCCGAGCGAGCGGTTACGCCCGATCAGCCAGCGAAACACCCAGGCCGCAGCCATGCTGATGACACCGCCCAGCGCTGCCGACACGCCAGCATGCAGGCCGAACCAGGCCAGGCATGCAACGGCCAGCACAGCGGTCAGCACCAATTGCCAGCGGATCGCGCGCAGCAGGGAGTCGGCGGCAGACGCCACCGGAATCTGCGCAGGAGGCGTGGTTGGTTCAGCCAAGGCCAAGGTCATGTTCAAAGTTGGTGTCTCAATTACAGCGTTCACACAACGCACATCGTCCGAACGACACAACCGCCTGCACCGGGGTGCAGTACGGGCAACGTGGTCTGGTGGAGCGGAAATCCCTTTTCGGCGTCGTCTGAGTCTGGTGACAGCTTCAGCGATTGGGGCCAAGCAGGGTATTCGTCAGGTGCAAAGCGTGCGAATTGTACTATAGGCACCTTGACGGCTGGCTGACGCTGCGCGCGCCATTGCGGACGGCTGCACCTCCTGAAGCGCCTGGCCAACGGGACTGCGGGTCAGGTGCCTCCGAGGCACAATCGGCTCGTCCTCCCGGCGCAGCACAGCTTGTCCATACCCCCACTTCTCAAGACCGCTGCCGGCCGTGGCATAGTTCTGGCAGCTATTGGTGTCTGGCTGCTAAGCAGCGCGGGCTGCGCCGGCAGCCAGACGAACCCCAACTACAACCCGGCCAAGGCGCACCACACGCCCGAGGGCTTTCGTAACAACTACATCGACCAGGTTGACAAGCCCCTGGGCGATCTGCTGCGTTGGCGCTGGGAAGCGATGCGCCATGACCTGCCGCCGGCACCAGCCCGGCCGACACCGAGCCAGGCGCCGGACCTGAAGGCGATACAGGCCAACGCCGGCGTCGGTATGCGACCGGCCATCACCTGGATCGGCCACGCCAGCATGCTGGTGCAGGCCGGTGGCATGAACGTGCTGACCGACCCGATCTTCAGCGAACGCGCGTCGCCGGTGCAGTGGATCGGGCCACAGCGCAGCCAGCCGCCGGGCGTCGCACTGCAGGACCTGCCGCCTATCGATGTGGTGTTGATTTCCCACAACCATTACGACCACCTGGATCGCGCCAGTGTGTTGGAACTCGACCGTCGCGCCAAGGGTGCAACGCTGTTTCTGGTGCCTCTGGGACTGAAACCCTGGATGCAGGCGCAGGGCATCACGCACGTGGTGGAACTGGACTGGTGGGAAGGCGTCGCTGTGCTGCGTGGCGCCGATGGCCAGGTGAAACACCAGCCTGCCGCGGCGGCAATGTCTGCTCCCGGTGCTGTGGATTTTCATCTGACACCGGTTCAGCACTGGTCAGCACGGGGCATTGGTGACCGCAGAAAGTCGCTGTGGGGCGGCTGGGCCGTGTTCGCCCAGGACTTCCATTGGTACTACAGCGGCGACACCGGCTATTCGCAGGACTTTGCAGATACCCGGCGCCGTTTCGCCGCGCGCAATCCCGGTGGCTTTGACCTGGCCCTGCTGCCCGTGGGCGCTTATGCGCCACGCTGGTTCATGAAAGAGCAACACATCAACCCGCCGGAGGCTGTACAGATCCACAAGGACCTGGGCACCAAACGCAGTGTGGGCGTGCATTGGGGCACCTTCAATCTGACCGACGAGGCACTGGATCAGCCGCCCATCGACCTGGCTGCTGCGCGGCGCGAAGCCGGCCTGGCTGACGAAGATTTCTCTCTGCTGCGCATCGGTGAAACACGTTATCTGCCAAAGCGCTGAGACCTGTCCGTGAACGCAATGTGGTCGGCCCCGCGATAATTGCGGTATGAATCAACTGCCACCGTTGCCGTGTTACCTGAATGGCGCATTCACCCTGCTGCCGGACGCCAAGATCAGCGTCATGGACCGCGGCTTCATCTTCGGCGACGGCTTGTATGAGGTGGTACCGGTCTACGGCGGACAAGCCTTTCGCTTCGAGCAGCACATGGCCCGACTGGAGCGCAGTCTGACCGAGCTGCGCATCGCCAATCCGCTGTCGCGCGCCCAATGGCTGGCGATCGCAAACCAATTGATCGCCGCATATGCCAGGGCCAATGGACTCGCCGCCTCGGACAGTGACCAACTGGTCTATATCCAGGTCACCCGCGGCGTGGCCATGCGCGACCACGTGATGCCGACAGACATCGAACCCACTGTTTTCGTGATGACCAACCGGATGAAGATGCCGTCCAGCGAGCAGCGCGCCAAAGGCGTGGCTTGCGTAAGCGCCGAGGACTTCCGCTGGCAAAAGGCCCATATCAAGAGCACCAGCCTGCTCGGCGCAGTGTTCGCCCGCCAGATCAGCTTTGATGCCGATGCCACCGAGACCGTGATGTTCCGCGACGGTTTCCTGAGCGAGGCCTCGGCCAGCAATGTCTGGGTGGTCAGGAACGGCACCGTCCTGGGCAGCCCCAAGGACAACCTGGTGTTGCAGGGTATCCGCTATGGCCTGATCGAAGACCTGTGCAAGGCGGTCGGTCTGGGTTTCAGCCTGCGGCGCATCAGCCGCGAGGAAGTGCTGCACGCCGATGAACTGCTACTGTCATCCGCCACCAAGGAGGTGCTGGCCATCACCCGCCTGGACGGGGAGCCGGTGGGCACGGGCGAGCCTGGACCGGTATATGCCAAGTTGTATGCGGGATACCAGCAGGCCAAGCAGGGCAGCCGGGTGATGCCATGACCGACGAGACGGCGCAGGAGTCGCTGATCCAGTACCCATCGAAATTCCCAATCAAGGTCATGGGGCTCAAGGTCGACGGCTTCGTCCACGCCATCACCACCATCGCGCGGGCGTTCGACCCGGTGTTCGATGCCGCCAGCGTCGAGCTGCGTGATAGCAAGGCCGGAAAATACCTGGGTATCACGATCACTGTCACGGCGACCAGCCGGGAGCAGCTGGATGAACTGTACCGCACCTTGTCCACGCACCCCATGGTCAAGATGGTGCTGTGACTGCAGCGACGATGCAGATCCGGCATCTGGGTCGGGTCGACTACCTGCAGACCTATGCAGCGATGCAGGACTTCACAGCCACACGGACTCCGGACACACCCGATACGCTATGGATTTGTGAGCATCCCGCGCTTTTCACACAAGGCCTGGCGGGCAAATCAGCCCATATTCTGGACGCTGGCGGCATTCCGGTGGCGCAGACCAACCGTGGCGGGCAGGTGACCTACCATGGGCCGGGACAGGTGGTGGCCTACCCGCTGGTGGACTTGCGCCGGGCCGGCTATTTTGTCAAGGAATACGTATACCGGCTGGAAGAGGCCGTGATCCGCACCCTGGTGCACTTCGGACTGACGGGACACCGTGTGGCCGGCGCGCCCGGCATCTATGTGCGACTGGCCGACCCTGCGGGGCATGCACTGCTGGCGCAGCGGCCGGCCCACGGCGCAGTGCCTGTGCAAGACTTCACGGGCCTGGGAAAGATTGCCGCCCTGGGCATCAAGGTCAGCCGCCAATGCACGTACCACGGCCTGGCGCTCAATGTCGCCATGGACCTGGAACCCTTTTTGCGCATCAACCCCTGCGGCTACAGCGGGCTGCAAACGGTGGACCTTTCTACAATGGGCATCACTGCGACCTGGGACGAAACCGCCGCAGTGCTGGGCGAAAAGCTCAGGCTGTACCTCGAACCCTGACCCTGCCCCATGAAAACCACCGAAGTCGTCCACGAAGCCCAGGACCAGGCCAGCTACAACCCGCTGGCCAAGCAAAAGGCTGCGGCCAAACTGTCGCGGATACCGGTCAAGGTGGAAGCCGGCGCGATTCTGAAGAAGCCGGACTGGATCCGTGTCAAGGCGGGCTCCCCGAGCACGCGCTTTTACGAGATCAAAGACATCCTGCGGCAGAACAAGCTGGTTACCGTCTGCGAGGAAGCATCCTGCCCGAACATTGGCGAGTGCTTTGGCAAGGGTACGGCCACGTTCATGATCATGGGCGACAAGTGCACCCGTCGCTGCCCGTTCTGCGATGTGGGGCATGGCCGCCCGGACCCGCTGGATGCAGACGAGCCGCAGCACCTGGCCCAAACCATTGCTGCTCTGAAACTCAAGTATGTGGTGATCACCAGCGTGGACCGCGACGACCTGCGCGATGGCGGCAGCCAGCATTTCGTCAACTGCATCCTCAAGACGCGCGAGCTGTCGCCGCAAACCCAGATTGAAATCCTGGTACCGGACTTCCGCGGCCGCGACGACCGGGCCCTGGAAATTCTCAAGGCAGCACCGCCGGACGTGATGAACCACAACCTGGAGACCGTGCCGCGCCTGTACCGCCAGGCAAGGCCCGGCAGCGACTACCAGTTCAGCCTCAAACTGTTGCAGAAATTCAAGACCTTGTTCCCGCAGGTTCCGACCAAGAGCGGCCTGATGGTCGGCCTGGGGGAGACGGACGACGAGATTCTGGACGTGATGCGCGACATGCGGGCGCACGGCATCAACATGCTGACAATTGGCCAGTACCTGGCGCCATCGCGCAGCCACCTGCCGGTGAGTCGTTACGTGCATCCGGACACGTTCCGGATGTTTGAATCCCAGGCTCAACAGATGGGGTTCGACCACGCTGCGGTCGGTGCCATGGTGCGCTCGAGCTACCACGCCGACCAGCAGGCGCATGCGGCTGGCGTCTGACGCGGCCACCCGCGCCAACCTGCTGGCACTGGCTGCCATCAGCCTGTGGGCCACGTTGGCGGCGCTGGGCGTGGCACTCAAACATATCCCGCCGTTCCTGCTGACCGGACTGGCGCTGGTCGTCGGTGCGCTGCCGGCGTTTCCCTACTGGCGCCAGTGGCGGGTGCCACCGGCCACGATGGCACTGGGCGTCTACGGCCTGTTCGGCTTCCATTTCCTGCTGTTCATCGCCTTGCGCTCGGCACCAGCGGTGGAGGCCAACCTGGTCAACTACCTTTGGCCGCTATTGATGGTGTTGCTGTCGCCACTCCTGCTCACCGGCCTGCGCCTGCGCGCTGTGCACGTGTTGGCCGCTGGCATGGGCTTTATCGGCGCTGCGATTGCCATTCTGGGTGCCGGTGCGTCGAGCGCCGGCGGCTGGCACTGGGGCTATGTAGCCGCCCTGGGATCGGCTTTCATCTGGGCCAGCTACTCACTGCTGAGCCAGCGGGTTGCGCATTTTCCAACCGCAGCGGTGGGGCTGTTTGCCCTGGTCTCGGGGCTGCTGTCCCTGCTCTGCCACTGGCTGCTGGAGCCAGCCGCACAGTTGGGGCTGCATGATGCCGCTATGGTTGTCGTGATGGGCCTGGGCCCGATGGGCGCTGCCTTCTTTCTGTGGGACCAGGCACTGAAACTGGGTGACGCGCGCCAGATCGGCATTCTGAGCTACCTGACACCGCTGGCCTCCACTGCCATCCTGGTGCTGGTCGGTGGCCGCAGCTTCGAGCCAAACATCGTGCTCGCCGCCGGATTGATCATCGGCGCAGCTTTCCTGGGCACCCGGACCCGATAGGCTATTCGCCCGTTTTCCGCTGCGGCCCTACTCGACTTCGACCCGCAGTTCCCGCTCGGCCAGGCGCTGTTTCTCGTCATAAACCTGCAAGGTCAGGCGATGCTTGCCCGGCGGAATCTGCGCGTTTTCCAGGGAAAAGCCGTCCTTGGTCACGGTGACAAACTTGGTGATGCGACTGGTGATGTCGATCTTGAAGGCGCCATACATCACCTTGAAGGTGCTCGGGTCGATCGGCGTATCGCTCTGGCCCTTGAACAGCACAGTAATGGCAAAGGGCGCTTTCACCTTCAGGTCGGTGGCGGGCTCCGGCTTGAGGATGTCGATGGCCGGCACCGCCGCGCGCGGGCGCAGGGCCGGCTGCGCGTTGAAGCCCTCTTCACCCCGGTATTCCAGAGCCTCGGCGGGGCTGATCAGCCAACCGCCGGCTGGTTCCTTCAACACACGATTGGTACCCTGTGCAGCGGCAAGGCCTGCACACAGGAACAGCCCAAGAAGCAACAGGGAGCGCGACAGGGTTTTCATCATTTGACCTCTTCAACCGTCACCATGGTAGCCCCATAGGCGTCCGAGCACATGGGATTGTTCTGCCGGCTCACTGCGTTGCTGCATTGTGGCCCTGTGACCATTTGGGACGTGGTCATGAGCGCACCGAGTTTGGCTCGGCCATCGGCATCATTGAGCGAAGCGACAAAGGGGCCCGCCTTGGATGCCGAGAGCTGAGCCATGTCCCTGGGTCCGTCGGTCACCATGACCAGAAGATGATCAATCCCTTGCGGCCCGGCAGCCTTGACGATCCAGTCGCGTCGCGGCAGCTGCATCGCCTGACCGGCCTCAATTTTGTTGTTTCCGTCCTTGTCGTTGGGAAACAGCAGATAGATCGACTTGTTGTCGGAGCCGGCGAGCGCTACGTAAACGTAGCCAGCCTTGTCCGACTGAACCGAAAAATCGAGCACGTCTTCACCGATCTTCATCCTGCTCTTACCCAGCACCACTTTCACATTGCGTTTGGCATCGCGCTGGTCCAGCATCTGCCGCAAGGCCTGCTCGCCACTGAGTGGTGGGGGCGGCGGGGGTGGCGGCACATAGACGGCCGGACTTGCAACTGGCGCCGGTGCGGTGACGACCGACACGGGCATGGCCTGGGCGAACCAGGCCGGCACGAAACCGGCATTGCCATTGAGCGTGATGTTGTGCGCCTTGAAGCTCGGGTCATTGGCCATGCGCCGGTTGATCTTCTCTTGTGCGCACTGCTTGATTTCCTCGATGCTGATGGCGCCGGAACGGTCCAGGTCCTTGGCGTCGCGCAGCATGCAGTCGCGCATGAACTGGGTCGCAAGCCCACCCTTGAGTTCGTCGTCAAAGCTGATCTCGTTGTCGCGGGATGCGCTGACATGGATGATGTCCTGCGGCAAAGCACCCTTGGCCGCAGTTTCGACCACCAGATTGCGGGTCTTGACGTTGACCGGGCGGCCGCACTCCTCGGTGATTCCGGCAAACTTCGGCCGCAGTACGCCTTCGTCGTTGTTGTTCATGAAGCCGCGGGTGCGCGCTGCCGATGCGGCCTGGATCACGCCGCCGGAGTGGCAGGCGTCGTACATCACGAACAGCTTGTCGGTCCGGTTGGTGATGGACTTCAGCATGTCGGCCATCTCGCGGTTGGTGATATTGCCGCTCATGCCACCTTCATAGGCCAGCAGGGCTTCGACACAGCCGCCGGCTGCCGGGTCGTTGTAGCGGGTACCGTGGCCGGAGTAGTGGATGAATACCCGGTCTCCTTCCTGCACCTTGTCAGTCAGCTCGCGCAATGCCGCGCGGATGTTGTCACCGGTGGCCTGGTCGTCCTGCAAGTAGCGGATGTTGCCCAGTGGCACCTGCATGGCCTCGGCCATCTGGGTTGCAGACTGCTTGTCGATGCGCGCGCCCGGCAACGGCGGTATTGCCGGATCGGCATAGCGGCTGATCCCGATGATCAGGGCGTGCCGGTTGACGCGCGGCGCAAGACTGCGCACACCCAGCGTCAAGGCCGTGTTGCCGCTGGCCTGGCGACCGCTTTGCAAGCCAGCCGCGCTGGACGCACCTGACTGCCAGTCCAGCGAACTGGCCCGCACCCAACCGGTGATCCGGCCGCTGCTGCGGGCGGCTTCCACCAGCACCCAGCCGCCTTCCGAACTGAGCACCCGCAGCGACGTTCCGGCCGGCATGTCGGCCATGACCGGCGCCGACCCCAGCTTGTCGGCGCGCAGTTCGGTTGCCCGCAACACCGACACTACCTGACCGGTCTGTGCCTGCACCCCCAGACACATCGCCGCCATCCACGCCGCGCACAGCAATCGAAGTTTCATGACAGTTCCTCAGAAAGGTTCGTTGTATCTGTTTTTTGCATGCTTGACCATGCAAGCAGGATTGTCGCTGCCAATTTTTCACGGTTCGGCTGAGACGCCAGAACGATTGGCGCAGCCTGGTGCTGTGCCAATCGGCGCAAGGCCGGCTCCAGCCGCGCCTGCGCTGCATGCATGGCTG
The DNA here is from genome assembly GCA_031372035.1 of Rhodoferax sp. Taxonomy (GTDB): domain Bacteria; phylum Pseudomonadota; class Gammaproteobacteria; order Burkholderiales; family Burkholderiaceae_C; genus CAISIP01. The sequence goes on from JANMKM010000528.1 coordinate 8,179, forward strand.
ACTGCGGCCCGACGATGGCGGCACCGCAGGCCAGCTCAGGCCAGCGCAGCGTTGCCGGCCAGATCGGACTGGAGTCACACAACACCACCCGGCAGGCTGGCGCGTGGCGTTCCACCGCATCGATCAAACGGTCCAGGGCATCGTCCAGCCAAGGGCCACTGCGGCGCCAGGGCCAAATAACAAAGGCCTCAGTGCCTGCGACCGGTGGTGCGCACCAATAGTTGCGCCGCAGCATGCTCCAGTAGCGCAGGACTGCCAGAAAGATGAGCGCCAGCGCGGCGGCCAGATGCAGGTCCAGAAACACCGGCAGGACATTGAGGCTGAGGTAACTGATGCCCATCAGGGCCAGCGGCAGCGCGAACAGGGCCGGTGCCAGAGAAGTCACGCTCTTGAATTGCGCCCATACTGCCATGCCAACAATCAGCAGCAGCGCAGTGACGGCTTGCAACCAGCGCGGCAATTCGAACAGATGGCGCTGGTTGATGGCATTGTCCAGCGCCGTGGCCAGGGCATCGACGCCGGCCTGCATCGGTGACAGGGGCGTGGGATGGATGTCATGCAGGCTTGGCGCCGTGGAGCCCACGATCACGACCTTGCCGGCGAAGGCCGGTACCGGCGCCAGGGGCTTGCCACCATCGGCGACGGCAAAGACGTCAGCAAACGGGACACGGGGATAGATGTCGGCCTTGCGACGCCAGGCCACCAGTCCGCCTTCAGAGGGAAAATCCGTCAAAACCCGCTCCAACAAAGCACGGGCAGCGACTGAATCAATAGCATTTAAGACACTCAAGGGCAGCGACTGGAGAACGCTGGCATCGCCCAGCGGTTCAGCGTAGCGGTACCGGCGCAACACCCCATCCCGGTCCACGTAGCCATTGTTGAAGCCCAGACGCGCGCCAGCCACAGCCGGCAGGACCGGCGCAATCAGTGCCACCGTGGCACCCGGTGCCGGTGACGACGCGTCGGCCGCGCCGACCCAGAGCCGGGGCAAGACGCTGCGGTCAATCTGGCTTGCCACATCGTTGGCCGCAGGCAGCCGGACCACGGAAAAGTGACTGTGGGCGCTGCGCCCGGCCGCTTCGTTGAAGGCTGCGTCGCCACCAGGGCTGAGCCTGTCCGCATCGGAGAACACCATGTCCCAGACAATCGCCGCCGGTTGTTGCTTTTCGATATGGTCCAGCACCGCTGCCAGTGTGTCGCGCGGCCAGGGCCAACGACCGAAGTCCTTGCCCATGCGCACCAGCGAAGCTTCGTCGATGTCGACAATCACCAGACGCGGATCCGCCGCCGCGGCATGGAACCGGGCCCGGACCATGGCGTCGTAGGTTGACAGCGCCAAGCCGCCGGTGATGCGGAACACCAGGACGTCAAGCAGAACCCACACCGAGAACAGACAGACCAGTCCCCAGGTCACCTTGCGGGCTGGCAGTGCCCCGATGCCTGACGCCAGCCGCTCGGAGTGGTCCCTGAGCCAGCCGGCCATGCAGGCGCCCGCTACTCGCTCAGGTTGACGATGCGCACACGCCGGTTTTCGGCCGCTGCGGGATCAGCAGCATTGGCCAGCTCGGTGGACCCTTTGCCAGCAGCCACCAACCGGGCCTCCGGCACACCGTGGGACTTCAGATAGTCACGTACCGCGTCGGCGCGCTGCTGGCTGAGCCGCATGTTGTATTCCGCGGCACCCTTGGCATCCGTATGGCCCTCAACCGCAAATTTGGAATCGCGCAATTCTTGCGATTGCAAAGCCTGCGACAGGTTGGTCAACAACTGCTGGCTCTCCGGCTTGACCCGGGCCGAGTCGAAATCAAACTGGATCAGCAGGGACAGGGAGGGCTTGGGCGCTGGCGCCGCAGGAGCCGCTTCAACCGTCAGGTTACGCAGGCTCCGGGTCGCTGGCCCGGTCTTGGGCGGTGGCTGCTTGGTCAAAGACTCCACCATTTCCTGGGTGGTCGGCGTTGGCTGCGCCAAGGCCCCCACGGACACAGCCACCAACAACAGAAAGAAGGCAAGCGCATGTTTCATGACTCTCTCCTGTATCCGATGAACCGCGCTACTTGCGCCGCTGCACAAATACGACCTTGTCCACCAAGGTATCACCCTTGTCATCCATCTTCAGCACGATTTCCGCGTCATAGGCCTGGGCCGCCTTGAACTGGTTCTTGAGTGCCATTTCCTTGGCCATCTTGGAGGCAGACCAGATCGAGGTGGCTGCACTGATCAACAGAAAAGGGCTCTTGCCCGTGACGGTTGATTTTGGCGGCGTGATCTTGACGGTGCCACCACCAGCCTCCACGGAAGCCATCCACTGCTGCAGCCGCTCCGGCAAGGCACTGGGCGTGATGCGGTCGTAGAACGCAACGTCGACCTTGGGCAAAGGTGCAGACAGTGACCCCGACAGTTCCTGATCGAAGCCCTGCAGGTCCACGAACCGCAACTCTGCCTTGGGTGGTTCGGCACTGGCCTTCTGCGTCGGATTGGACTCGCAAGCACACAACACCAGGGACATGGCCAGCAAGGCCGCGCAACGAAGGTTCATGACATTTCTCCTTGGCACACATACTACCGCGCCAAACCCTGCGTTGCCAGCCATTGTTGAGCAAGCCGATGTCATCCGCACCCGCCGCAGCCTACTTGGCAACCACGCGTGCCATTTCCAGCACCTTGCAGGAATAGCCCCATTCGTTGTCATACCAGGAAACCACCTTCACAAAGGTGCTGTCCAGTGCCATGCCGGCATCGGCATCAAACACGGAGGTGCAGGACTCGCCGCGGAAATCCGTGGAAACCACCTTGTCCGTGGTGTAGCCCAGAATACCTTTCATGGCCCCTTCAGACGCCGCTTTCATCGCCGCGCAGATGTCTTCATAGGTGGTGGCGGTGTTGAGTTCAACGGTCAGGTCGACGACTGAAACATCCGATGTGGGCACGCGAAACGCCATCCCCGTGAGCTTCTTGTTGAGTTCGGGGATCACGACGCCCACCGCCTTGGCCGCGCCGGTACTCGACGGAATGATGTTTTCCAGAATGCCACGCCCGCCACGCCAGTCCTTGTTGGAAGGACTGTCCACGGTCTTTTGGGTCGCCGTTGCGGCATGCACCGTTGTCATCAGCCCCCGTTTGATGCCGAAATTGTCATGCAAGACCTTGGCCACTGGCGCCAGGCAATTGGTGGTGCAGGACGCATTGGAAATGATGGCTTGCCCGGCGTAGGACTTGTCGTTCACACCGTACACGAACATTGGCGTGTCGTCCTTGCTTGGCGCCGACATGATGACCTTGCGCGCACCCGCCTGAATATGCTTGTTGCCTGTTTCCTTGGTCAGGAACAAGCCGGTTGCTTCAACCACCACGTCGGCACCGACCTCAGCCCATTTAAGTTCTGCCGGGTCCTTGACGGCCGTCAGACGGATGCGCTTGCCATTGACGATGAGGGTGTTGCCATCGACCGCGATATCACCCTTGAAGCGCCCATGTACCGAATCGAACTGCAACATGTAGGCCAGGTACTCCGGCTCCAGCAGGTCATTGATGCCGACCACCTCGATGTCCTTGAAATTCTGGATAGCGGCACGAAAAACCATGCGACCAATGCGTCCGAAACCGTTGATACCGAGTTTGATAGTCATAGATGTCCTCTGGATGAAATGAAAGGAAAGCGGTGGTTCAGCGCCCCGACAGGACCTGCATGACGGTTGCCGCCACGTTGTCCGCGGTGAAGCCAAAGTGCTGGAACAAGGCGGGAGCCGGCGCAGACTCACCGTAGGTGTTGATGCCCACCACGGCTGCACAACCATACTTCCACCAGCCGTCGGTCACGCCCATCTCGACGGCAATGCGCGGCAAACCCGCAGGCAGGACGGCCTTCTTGTAGGCCAGTGACTGCCGGTCGAACGTGGTGGTACTGGGCATGGACACCACGCGCACCGCGATACGCCTGGCTGCCAACAGCTCCTGGGCCCTGAGCGCGAGTTGCACCTCGGAGCCCGTGGCAATGATCACAGCCTGGGCCTTGCGCTTCAGGCCGACCTCGGCCGGCTCGGAGAGGATGTAAGCGCCCTTGCTGATATCAGCCAGATCCGCCTTGGGCGCGTAGCTGATGTTCTGCCGCGACAGCAGCAATGCGGTGGGCCGCGCCCGGTTCTCCAGTGCAACGGCCCAAGCGATGGCCGTTTCGGCTGTGTCGCCCGGACGCCAGACGTCCAGGTTCGGGATCAGCCGCAGACTCGCAGCATGCTCGATCGACTGGTGGGTGGGCCCGTCTTCACCCAGACCAATGCTGTCGTGGGTAAAGACATGCACTACCCGCAATTTCATCAGTGCCGCCATGCGGATGGCATTGCGGCTGTAGTCGCTGAAGGTCAGGAAGGTGCCGCCATAGGGAATGAAGCCGCCGTGCAGGGCCAGGCCGTTCATGATGGCGGCCATGCCGAACTCGCGCACGCCGTAGTTGATATGGCGGCCGCCAACGGTGTTGCCTGTGGCGTCAGAACTGCGAACCACATCACCTTGGGCGTCCACGCGCAGGCTCGGGGTCGCCTTGGTGTTCGTCAGGTTCGAACCCGTCAGATCGGCGGACCCGCCCAACATTTCCGGCAACGCGACGGTAAAGGCTTCCAGTGCCAACTGGGAGGCCTTGCGCGAGGCCACTGTCTCCGCCTTGGCGTGTGCTGCCACGGCAGTGTCCACCGCAACCTGGGCAAAGCCCTTGGGCAGATCACCTCGCATGCGGCGCTCAAACTCGCGCGCAAGCTCGGGATAGGCTGCGCTGTAGCGACCAAAGGCCTGGATCCACGCGGCTTCAGCGCTTGCACCCGCGGCCCTGGTGTCCCATGCCTGAGCCACTTCCTCGGGTATCACGAACGGCGGGTGCGGCCAATCCAGGCATTCCCGGGTCAACCGGATTTCCTCGGCGCCCAAGGGCTCGCCATGGGCCTTTGCGGTATTGGCACGGTTCGGGCTACCCTTGCCAATGGAGGTCTTGCAAACGATCAGCGTCGGGCGCTCGGCCGAACCCTTGGCGTCAAGAATCGCCTCGGCCACCACCTTGCTGTCGTGACCATCGATCGGCCCGATCACATTCCAGCCGTAGGCCACGAAACGCAACGGCGTGTTGTCGACAAACCAGGGTGCCACCTGACCGTCGATGGAAATACCGTTGTCGTCGTAGAGCGCAATCAGCTTGTTCAGCTTCCACGCG
>JANMKM010000571.1:0-1535 GCA_031372035.1 Rhodoferax sp.
GACAAGGAACACTGCCCATGGCCAGAACAGAACCCCGGACCGCGCCGACAGAAATGAAGACTCCCGTCACGCTGGCGGACGTGGACCTGTTTGGCCCGGGCGCCCAGGAGCACTGGTACGAAGCCTATCCGATCCTGCACGCTGAGGCGCCGGTTTGCCCACTGCCCGGCGAAGGCGCGGAGCCCGGCAAGGACGGCTTCATCCTCACCAAATACGAGGACATCCTGCGCGTGGTGCGCGATCCGGAGCGGTTCCCACCGGGCCTGACGACGCCGCCAAAGCCCAATCCTGACGGCTCGATGCCGCAGATGAACGCCATGATGGCCTCGATCCAGACCCTGCGGCCCAATGAGGACCTGTGGCGCGCGCACAAGGCTGAGCTGACCGACCCCTGGGTGGGAACCGGCGCAACCCGGCACCGTGACATGGTTGCGGACGCGGCGAAGGGATTGATCGACAACTGGATCGAACAGGGAACGGTCGACTTCGTCGCCGCCTTCGCCCGGCCGTTGCCGCAGATCGTCATGGCCAATGTGCTGGGCTTTCCGGTCGCAGACATTCCGCGAATGGAGATCTGGGGCGGCGCGCAGGTGATGGCGTTTGTCTATGGCAAGGGGCACCGCAATCTGCTGACTCTGGAGCAGATGGGCGAGCAGATGCAGCTGCTGGCCGGCTTTGGCGAATACGTCGCCCAGGCGGTGATCGAGAAGCGCCAGACCCCCAGAGACGACATGATCTCCTGGCTGACCCAGGTGACGTACGGCGCTCTGGACCGCAAGCTGACCGACGTTGAGATCAACGGCATCGTCTATGCGATGATGATCGGCGGGCTGGAGACCACCCAGTACGCGATGGCCGAGCAGGCGCAATTGTTCTGCGAGGATCCGGACCTGTACCAGACGATCCGAAAGGACCGCAGCAAGCTGCGGAACTTCATTGAGGAGAGCCTGCGCCTGCGCTCGCCCACTCAGGGTCTGTCGACCCGGACCACGACCCAGGATGAAGTCTTCCAGGGGGTGAGCGTGCCTGCGGGTTCCCTGCTGCATTTGCGCTGGGCCGCCGGCAATCGCGACCCGGAAGAATGGCAGTGCCCGCACGATCTGCAATTGGATCGGAAGGGCGTGACCCGCCACCTGACGTTTTCTCAAGGCTCTCGCAGCTGCCCCGGCTCAGGGATTTCACGGCTGGAGCAACTGACCGCCTGGAACCTGCTGATGGATCGGATCGAGACCCTTGAGTACGCGCCCGGAAACTCGTTCGAGCACCAACCGGGGATCATGCTGGGTCTCAATGCGCTGAAGTTGAACTTCACCAAGGCGGCTTAACGGGGTCGCCACCCAAGCTGACCCTGCCCTTCCCTTCCGAGAGTCCCGCCCCCGGGCTCGGCCAGCGGCCGACCCGAGGACAGGCTCCCGACGGTTTTCCGTTGGGAGGGCGCGGAGGCGGCTGCGACAGGCTCTGAGACCGCCCCGCCCCCCGCAGCGCTGCGCGATCTGGAGCCCGCCCCACGACGGGATGCGCGGACGTGTGGGTGC
>JANMKM010000633.1:0-9204 GCA_031372035.1 Rhodoferax sp.
TTTGCTTTTTGCCCGGCCTCGGTTTGAAAAAAGTGGCGAAAATAGCGACAACCCCGAAGAGATTTCATGGCTTTACTTCCCATTCTGCAATACCCAAACGCCCGTCTGCACAAGGTGGCCAAGCCCGTGCAAGCGGTGGACGCACGGATCACGACGCTGATCGACAACATGCTGGAGTCCATGTACGAGGCTGATGGCATCGGCCTGGCGGCGACGCAGGTCGACGTGCACGAACGACTGATCGTGATCGACGTCTCCAAGGACCGGAGCGAACCCGTAGTACTGATCAATCCGGAAATCGTCTGGACCAGTGCCGAGAAGCACCTGAACAACGAAGGCTGCTTGTCGGTGCCGGGTGTCTACGACGGTGTCGAGCGCTTTGATGCCGTCAAGGTGCAGGCTCTTGACCGGACCGGTGTTTCGCGCATCTTGGAGGCGGATGGCTTGCTGGCGGTGTGCATCCAGCATGAAATGGACCATCTGCTGGGCAAGGTGTTTGTGGAGTACCTGTCGCCGCTCAAGCGCAACCGGATCAAGACCAAGATGCTCAAGACCCAGCGCGAGGAGCGTGCTTGAGGCTGGTCTTTGCCGGCACACCGGCTTTTGCCCGGCAGGCTTTGGCTGCGCTGGTGGAGGCGGGACACGAGCTGGCCCTGGTTCTGACCCAGCCGGACCGCCCGGCTGGCCGTGGCATGAAGTTGCAGGCGTCACCGGTCAAGGAGTTTGCGCTGTCGCATGGCCTGCACGTTTCCCAACCGCGCAGCCTGCGCCTGGACGGCAAGTTCCCGGAGGATTCTGCCGCGGCGCGGCGTGCCCTGCAAGAGGCAGATGCCCAGGCCATGGTGGTCGCCGCCTATGGCCTGATCCTGCCGCAGTGGGTGCTTGATCAGATGGCTGGCGGAAGCACAGGCTATGGCGCGCAGCGCCTGGGTTGCATCAATATCCATGCGTCCTTGCTGCCGCGTTGGCGTGGCGCTGCGCCAATCCATCGGGCCATCGAAGCTGGTGATGCGCAGACTGGCGTCACCATCATGCAGATGGATGCTGGTCTGGATACGGGTGCCATGCTGCTGGCGTCAAGCATTGCCATCGGTCCGGACGAAACCACGGGTGCATTGCAAGAGCGTCTGTCCGCGCTGGGGGCGCAGTTGATCGTGCGCGCGCTGAAGCAGGCGGCAGCGGGGACGCTGGTGGCAACAGTTCAGCCAGAGCAGGGTGTGACCTATGCCCACAAGATCGAACGCCACGAAGCCTGGGTCGATTGGAGTCGCAGCGCCCAGGTGGTGCAACGCCAGATCCGGGCCCTGGACCCGGCTCCCGGGGCCAGCACAACGTTGGGCGGAACCGCCATCAAGCTCTGGCGCTCCGAAATTGATAACTCTCCGTGCCTCTCCGATGCGCCTTGCGGAACTGTTCTGAGTGCTGATCCGGGCGCAGTGGTGGTTCGCTGCGGCACCGGTGCACTGCGCCTGACCGTGCTCCAGCGAGCCGGCGGCAAACGTCTGCCGGTGCGTGAGTTTCTGCAGGGCTTCACGCTGCAACCCGGCAACCTGCTCGGCGGCATCGGCAGCGCCTGCTGAATCTGGCGCTGCAGTCCGGTCGACGGACTATTGCTGCAACGCAGCGCGCCAATTGCTGTTCCGAATGCGACAGTCTCATGGAAAACCATAGCCCCGTCGGGCGGGAACGCGCCTAAATTTGAGTCGGGACGTCAAGGTCGCAGGCTGATAGGCCTGCACCGGGGCTTCTATTGCCGGGCCGCCAGGCCCAGCAGACAACACAACAACAGGAGACAGACATGAAGTTCATGACCATGCCCGGTGCACCGGTCTGCAAGCTGCTGCTTACCTTGTTCGCTGCCGCGGCCGTGCTGGCCGGGTGCGGTGACACCGAGAGCACGCCTGTGGTGGTGCCGCCAGGACCGCTGCTGGAAATCAAGACGCTTTCCAACCGTGCGGACCTGATCAGTGGTGGCGACGCTTTGGTGGAGGTGGTGTTGCCGGCTGCGGCAACGGCCTCAACGCTGAAGGTGGACGTGGATGGACGTGACGTCTCCACAGCCTTTTCGGTGCGCAGTGATGGCCGTATTACTGGGGTCGTCAGTGGTCTGGTGGTGGGGGCCAACGTGGTTTCGGCATCGGCCACGGGAGCCAGCTCCGCCAAGCTGACGGTCACCAATGCCTCGCGCGGTGGCCCGGTAATTTCCGGCGCGCAGGTGGTGCCGTTTTTCTGCGCCACACCCGTGCCGCAAGGCGCAACCGCCACGGCGCCCGCCACCAATTCCAGTGGCCTGAGCGGTACGCCTGACGCGCAATGCAACATTGCGACCGAGTACAAGCTGTATTACAAGTCTACGGCGTCCAGTACTTGCACCTTCAGCCTGCCGGACCCGACCCCGCAACCGGCCTATACCAGCACCTCGCCTGCGGTCACGTCAACCCTCCCGGCCAACGGCTGCTTCAAGCCCTATGACAGCGCCGCCGCAGCGCCAGCGGATCTGGCGCAGACTGTGACGGACGCAGGCAAGACAGTGTCCTATATCGTGCGGGTGGAGCGCGGCACCATCAATCGCGGAATTTACGACATCGTGGTGTTGTTCGATCCGACCAAGGCCTGGACTGGCGCCACGCCCCAGACACAGTGGAATGGCAAGATTCTCTATACTTTTGGCGCCAGCACCGGGCAGATCCGGCGCCAGGTGCGGCCAGCAACCAACTGGCCCAGTGGCGATGCGTCAATCTCGCGTGGCTACATGTTTGTCGTCAACAGCATGACGGACTCGTCCGCGAATTCCAACCGGGTGTTGATGTCAGAGACGGTGATGATGATGAAAGAGCACATCACCGACAACTACGGCCCGATCAAGTTCACCATGGGCACAGGTTGCTCCGGTGGCTCGATCAATTCCAACATGAACGCCTCGATCTCACCCGGACTGCTCGACGGTATCACGATTTCCTGCGCCTATCCGGACTCGGAAACCACAGCGATCGAGGTTGGAGACTGTGTGCAGCTGGTCGAGGCCTACCAGAAGCCGCAATGGACCACGCTGATGGGCACCTTGACCCAGGCGCAAATGAATTCCAAGAAGGCGGCGATCAATGGTCACCCCGACCAGACCGGCTGTCATGGCTGGTACAACGCCTTCGGTTCGAATGGCAAGGTCGGCAACTACAACCAGCGCTTTGTCCTGAGCAATACCACCGGCGCGATTGGCCCGACCAGTGCCGCCATCATCAACAACTGCCAATTGCCCAACGCCTTGGTGTACGACCCGGTCACTAACCCGACCGGAGCGCGGTGCAGTGCCTGGGATTGGGCGACGTCAATTTTCGGCAAGGCGGCCGACGGCATCCGCTCGTTTGAGACCCGCGACAACACCGGTGTGCAGTACGGGCTGAAAGCCTTGTTGTCGGGTGCAATCAGCGGCGAGGAGTTCGTGACGCTCAATGAAATTGTGGGCGGCATCGACAAGGATGCCAACTTTGTCGCAGCGCGCAGTTCAGCTGACCCGCAAGCCCTGGACATCGCCTACAAGGCCGGCATCGTGCTCAGCGGCAAGCAGCTGGCCAAGACGGCAGTGATCGACATGCGTGGCTGGGACGATACTGCGCTGGTCGTACAACCTGGCACGGCGGCAGCCAGCAGCATTCCGATCCACTATGTCTGGCGCAGCTTCTCAATCAGGGACCGGCTGGACAAGGAATTTGGCGACCATGGCAACCAGGTCATGTGGCGCTTTGGACGCGGCGGCCTGATTTCGCCGATCCTCAGCCCGGAAGCGTTCCTGACGATGGACCAGTGGCTGACGACCTTGAAGGCCGACGCCAGCAGCGCACCGATTGAGACCAAGGTGCGCAACGCCAAGCCCGCAGCCGCGTTTGACTTCTGCCTGTTGTCTACTGACACGGCGCAAACCTCCAAGATCACCGACCAGGCGATCTGTGACAGCGACCAGTTCCTCAAGCCTTCGTCGTCGCCACGCCAGGTGGCGGGCGGCCTGTTGACTGAGAGTGCGCTGAAGTGCCAGTTGCGGCCGATCCTGGATCTGGAGTATGGCGGGCGCCTGGATGCCGGTCAGTTGACCCGGTTGCGTGCCGTGTTCACCACCGGTGTGTGCGATTGGAGCAAGCCGGGCGTGGGCCAACAGGCAGCTGTCGGTCCCCTGACCTTCAAGGCGGGTCCGGGTGGAGCTGCCCTGCCCGCTGCACCGGTCTCCGTCGCCAAGTAGTGCCATTGCCGCGAGGCGCAACCGGTCGCGGCGTCCGCAACCGGCCATGGGGCAGCGGCGCTTGCGCCCGCTGCCCTACTTCTTTGTGCGATCGCGATCGCACTTGACCTTTGTCAGCGCAGGCCCGGGTCGTGTCGGTGCGTTGTCGCCGCGATGGCAGGATCGCTTTCTACAATGCGAACACCTGTCTCCGGCCCCGTAACGCACTGCCACCGAACATGAACTTCATCCGTTTTTCCGATCTGTGTGCCCAAGGCCGGATCAAAAGCCAGCGCGTCTTCATCCGCGCTGATCTCAACGTGCCGCAGGACGCTGCCGGCAACATCACCGAGGACACACGCATCCGCGCCAGCCTGCCGTGCATCCGGATGGCACTCGACGCCGGTGCTGCCGTGATGGTGACGTCGCACCTGGGCCGTCCTATTGAGGGCGCGTTCAAGCCGGCAGACTCGCTGGCGCCTGTGGCGCAACGTTTGTCCGAGCTGCTTGGCCGCACGGTGCCGCTGGTTGCCAACTGGGTTGATGGGTTTGCCGTTGATGGCGCCGCACTGAGGCCCGGGCAATTCGTGCTGTTGGAGAACTGCCGAGTCAATGTGGGTGAAAAGAAGAATGATGAGGGACTGTCGCGCCGAATGGCGGCCCTGTGCGATGTGTTTGTGCATGACGCTTTCGGCACAGCCCACCGGGCCGAGGCCTCCACCTACGGCATTGCCCGCTTCGCGCCAATTGCCTGTGCCGGACCTTTGCTGGCGGCGGAAATGGACGCCATCACGCTGGCGCTGGCCAAGCCACGGCGGCCGCTGGTGGCCATTGTTGCCGGCTCCAAAGTGTCGACCAAGCTCAGCATCCTGCAGAGTCTGGCGGCCAAGGTGGACCAGCTGATTGTGGGTGGAGGCATAGGCAACACCTTCATGCTGGCCGCTGGCCTGCAGATCGGCAAGAGTCTGGCCGAGGCCGACCTGATCGGCGAGGCCCGTGCCGTGATGGATGCCATGCGCGCACGTGGCGCCGCGGTGCCGATTCCTGTGGACGTGGTTACGGCCAAATCATTTTCGGCAGATGCACCTGCTAGCGTGAAGGCGGCCGATGCGGTGCTGGCGGACGATCTGATTTTGGACATTGGTCCCAAGACCGCCGCTGCCCTGGCGACGCAGCTGCAGGCGGCAGGCACCATTGTCTGGAACGGCCCCGTGGGCGTGTTCGAATTCCCCGCTTTCGAAAATGGCACAAGGGTGCTGGCGCAGGCCATTGCAGACTCGAACGCGTTTTCGATTGCTGGGGGCGGCGACACGCTGGCTGCCATTGCCAAGTACGGTATCGAGGATCGGATTGGCTATATCTCGACCGGCGGCGGCGCCTTTCTGGAGGTGCTGGAAGGCAAGACCCTGCCGGCCTTCGAGATCCTCATGGCCCGGGTCCAGGGCTAGGGCGCTATCTTTTGAGGAGCGCTCTGCGCTTGCTGCAGGCGCCTCTCGGCCATTATTTCGACTGAAGTTCGGCGCCTCGCCCACGCGCGCATTCGACTGCGGTGCGCGCCGGTGTGTGAGAATGAGCCGCGCAAAGAACCACAAGGAGCCAATGCCATGCCACGCCGTGCCACCAAGATTGTCGCCACACTAGGGCCTGCCTCCAGCGACCCGGCTCTGCTCGAACAGATGATCCGCGCCGGTGTCAATGTCGTGCGGCTCAACTTCAGCCACGGTGTGGCACAGGACCATATTGACCGGGCGGCGCTGGTGCGTTCCGCGGCGCGGCGCGCCGGACGCGAAGTGGCCATCATGGCCGACTTGCAGGGGCCGAAGATCCGGGTAGGCAAGTTTGCAGAAGGCAAGGTCCAGTTGGAGCCCGGGCAGACCTTCATCCTGGATGCCGCCCGGACAACGCTGGGTGACGCCAGTGCCGTCGGGCTGGACTACAAGGCGCTGCCGCGCGAGGTAAAGGTTGGCGACGTGCTGCTGCTCAACGATGGCCTGATCGTGATGCACGTGGAAGCCGTCAAGGGCGAGGCGATCCACGCGCTCGTGAAACTTGGCGGCGAGCTCTCCAACAACAAGGGCATCAACAAGCTGGGAGGCGGGTTGACGGCGCCGGCGTTGACCGCCAAGGACATGGATGACATCCGTACCGCGATGAGCTTCCAGGCCGACTATGTGGCGGTGAGCTTTCCCAAAAATGCCACAGATATGGAGATGGCTAGGCAACTGTGCAACGTTGCCGCGGACGAGTATGGCCATCGTCCCGGCCTGATCGCCAAGATCGAGCGGGCGGAGGCCATACCCAGACTGGAGGAAATCCTGATGGCCAGCGACGGCATCATGGTGGCGCGTGGTGATCTGGCCGTGGAAGTGGGCAATGCGACCGTGCCGGCACTGCAAAAGCGCATGATCAAGCTGGCGCGCGAGCACGACAAGGTGGTGATTACCGCCACCCAGATGATGGAGTCGATGATTACCAATCCAGTGCCGACCCGGGCTGAAGTCAGCGACGTGGCCAATGCCGTGCTGGATGGCACCGACGCTGTCATGCTGTCGGCCGAGACCGCCGCTGGCAAGTATCCACTGGAAACTGTGGTTGAGATGGCCAAGATCTGCCTGGCGGCAGAGGTGGCCGAGGATGTCCGGCTCGACGCTGACTTCACCGGTCGCACCTTTGGCCGCATTGACCAGTCGATCGCCATGGGCGCCCTGTTCACGGCCTATCACCTGGGCGCCAAGGCCATCGTGGCCATGACCGACAGTGGTTCGACCGCACTCTGGATGAGCCGACACCTGATCCATGTGCCGATCTATGCCCTGACGCCACGGGTTGCGACACAGCGCAAGATGACGCTGTACCGCAATGTACGCCCGATTCTGATCGATATCAGCGCAGATCGGGACTCGGCCCTGGCCGATGCCGAGGGTCACCTCAAGTCACGCGGGATCATGCAGTCTGGCGACGTCTATGCCATCACCTGTGGCGAACCCATGGGCGCTCCGGGCGGCACCAACATGCTCAAGATTTGCCGGGTTCCCTGATGCCCTGGCGCTGCGGCGCACGATAAAATCGGCGGGCTCGGCGGATCCTTGCTCGGCCGCGCCTGATTGACCTATAACCAATTTCCTGGGGACCACCATGGCACTCGTCTCGATGCGCGAACTGCTGGATCATGCTGCTGCCAATGGCTATGGCATTCCGGCTTTCAATGTCAACAATCTCGAGCAGGTGCAGGCGGTCATGTCCGCTGCGGCGGAGGTCGGAGCGCCCGTCATCCTGCAAGCCAGTGCTGGCGCGCGCAAGTATGCGGGCGAGCCTTTCATCAAGCACCTGATATCCGCGGCCATTGAAAGCTATCCCCATATTCCATTGGTGATGCACCAGGACCATGGGCAAAGCCCGGACGTGTGCCGTGGCGCGATTGATCTGGGTTTCAGCTCGGTGATGATGGATGGCTCCCTGATGGCTGACGGCAAGACGATTGCCGATTACGACTACAACGTCGAGGTGACGCGCAAGGTGGTCGACATGGCCCACGCCGAAGGCGTCACCGTGGAGGGAGAGCTGGGCTGCCTGGGTTCGCTGGAAACCATGCGCGGTGACAAGGAAGATGGACATGGCACCGAGGCGACCATGACACGGGACCAGTTGCTGACCGATCCGGAGCAGGCTGCCGACTTTGTCAAGCGGACCCAGCTCGATGCGCTGGCCATCGCCATTGGCACGAGCCATGGCGCCTACAAGTTCACCCGCAAGCCCACCGGCGACATCCTGGCGATCGAGCGCATCAAGGAAATCAACCGGCGCATCCCCAACACCCACCTGGTGATGCACGGCTCCAGCAGCGTGCCGCAGGACTTGCTGGCGGTGATCCGGATGTATGGCGGCAGCATGAAGGAGACCTACGGCGTGCCGGTCGAAGAGATCCAACATGCCATCAAGTTTGGTGTGCGCAAGGTCAACATTGACACCGACGTTCGTCTGGCCATGACGGCCGCCATCCGCAAGTACATGGCAGAAAACCCGGACAAGTTCGACCCGCGTGACTATCTCAAGCCGGCACGTGAGGCGGCCAAGCAGATCTGCAAACAGCGCTATGTGCAGTTTGGTTGTGAGGGCCAGGCCGGCAAGATCAAGAGCCACAGCCTGCACGTTGTGGCAGGCCAGTACGCACGTGGCGAGTTGGCCCAGGTGGTGCATTGACGACTTTGCACACGTCCAGTCTGCAGAGCCTGCCCCTGCTCGCCCGCGGCAAGGTCCGCGACAACTACGCCGTTGGTGACGATCGCATCCTGATGCTGGCCAGCGACCGGCTCAGCGCCTTTGACGTGGTGCTGGACCAGCCGATTCCTGGCAAGGGTGTGCTGCTGACACAAATGGCCCTGTTCTGGTTTGACAAGCTCGGGCCGGATGGTGCCAATCTGTGTCCCAACCATCTGACCGGTCTGGCGCCGGAGACGGTGGTCACAGTCGCCGATGGGCCGCAGGTGAAAGGCCGCTCGATGCTGGTGCGCCGGCTGCAGCCTATTCCGGTGGAAGCTGTGGTGCGCGGCTATCTCGCTGGCAGCGGCTGGAAGGAGTACCAGTACAGCCAGTCGGTGTGCGGGGTGGCCCTGCCGGCAGGGCTGGTCAATGCCAGCAAACTGCCAGTGCCGATTTTCACTCCCGCAGCGAAGGCCGAGGCCGGCGCCCACGACGAGAACATCACTTTTGCCCGGGTTGAGCAAATGGTCGGCCCTGAATTGGCCGCCCAGATACGCGACACCAGTATCGCGCTGTATCAGGCGGCGGCAAGAATCGCACTGGCCAAGGGCATCATCATTGCGGACACCAAGTTTGAATTCGGCCTTGATGCGCTGGGTGTGTTGACCCTGATGGACGAGGTCCTGACGCCCGACTCCTCGCGTTTCTGGCCGGCCGAAAGCTACCAGGCCGGCGGCAACCCGCCCAGCTTTGACAAGCAGTTTGTCCGCGACTGGTTGGAACAGGCCCAGGTG